>CAIUCF010000793.1 GCA_903897565.1 uncultured Rhodospirillales bacterium
GCCTGACCGGCTGCAGTCTCGACGAGGTCCGCGGCCGGCTCCAGGAGCCGGGATTTCTCGGCGCGGTGCTCGATTTCCTGCTCGGCGACGAGGCGGCCGTGGTCGCCTTCGCCGAAGCCACCGGGCTCCACCCCGAGGCCGCGATGCTGGCGCGCTTCAAGCTGCCTTAATCCGCGGCAATTCCCGCGGTAATCGCCATTGCGTCGCCGGCGGCGCTGCCGGCTTCGAAAGCGTCGGGCGACACCATGCGACGGCCGCCGCTGGCCCGCCTCAGCGTGAGGCCGAGCTTGGCGAGTTCGGTGTCGACGGTCGCCGCCTTGACGATGACGAGTTCGCGACCGCCGCCGCGGTTTGCGGCATCCCGCGCGTCCTTCATCGCCATCAGCTTGTCCGCGATCGAGGCGATCATCCCGAACGCGAACGACGAATTGGCCAGCGCTCGGTCATTGTGGCGAAACTTGAGGTAGGCAGGCGAGGTCTTGTAGCGGCCGAGTTCGGTCCGGACCGTGTTGTCGATCATGTCGGCGAGGTAATGCGCGACCGTGACATCGGGACGTAGGCCGAAGAACACGTAGCCGACTTCGCCGTTCGGCAGTTTTTCCCGCCACACCCGGCAGTCGCAGAAATGGGCGATCGCTCCGACGCAGGATTCCAGCGGAATCCGCTTCTTGCGCCCCGTCTGGAAGACGATGCGCTCGCACAGCGCCGCGCGCAGCTCGACATCGCTGAGCGACAGATCGTGGCGGTCGAGCAGCTCCGCGACCTTGGCGGCAGCGGAAATGGCTTCCTCCTCGGTGCAGCCATTGTCGACGGTCTTGGCCCGCAGGGCCTGAATGCGCCCTTTGAGCTTGTCGAAATCCGCGGCCATCAGGATTTCGGTTTGACGAATTTCAGGGTGAAACGATCGCTCTCGCCGATCGCCTGGTATTTCGCGCGGTCCTTGTCGCCGAGCTTGAGGACGGGCGGCAGGGTCCAGACCCCGGCCGGGTAATCCTTGGTGTCCCTGGGATTGGCGCCGATCTCGGATTTGGCGGCGAGCTTGAAGCCGGCCTTCTCGATCAGGGCGATGGCGTAGTCCTCGCGAACATAGCCGTCATCGGCCTGCGGATCCTGCGGCTTGTCGCTGCGGCCGCGATGATCCTCGATGCCGAGAATGCCGCCCGGCTTGAGGCTCCGGTAGAAGCTCGCCAGGATCTGATCCTGGGTCCCGCGCTTCATCCAGTTATGGAGGTTGCGGAAGGTCAGGATGACGTCGACCGATCCCGGCGCCACCAGCGTGTAGGGCGGCGAGAAATCGACGACCTTGATCTTGGCATAGCGCGCCGGGTCCGCCGCCTGGAACTGCTGGAACGACGTCCGCTCATGGACCTGCTCGGGGAAGTCGCCGGTCTCCGGGATCGCGGCGATGTATCGGCCGCGCGCCTTGAGGTAGGGCACCAGGATCTCGCTCCAATAGCCGCCGCTGGGCAGGATCTCGAGCACGGTCTGGGTCGGCTTGAGGCCGATGAAATGCAGAATCTCGTAGGGGTGGCGCGCGGAATCGCGGGCGACCATCTTGGCGCTGCGGTCGGGCGCGGCGATTGCGGCCTTGAGCTTCTTGTCGGCGGCCTGGGCGCCGCCGAGCGCCGTGCAGACCAGGGCGGCGGCGAGGATAAGGCGCGAAATCTTGCTGGTGAGGGCCATGGCGGGACTCCGTCTCGGTGTGCGGGAAAGCAGCACGGGCCGCTGAGATAACATTATGAAAGCGGGAATGACAATTTAATGGAATGGTGCGCGACGGCTGTCGTTCGACCGGAGGCATGCTAGCGTGGTCGCGCCCGCAGAAACAGCGCCAAGGTGTCATGGATCGATTTTGCCATCCTCCCACCCCTTATTTAGTCCGGGCCATCACGGCGATTGTCGCGCTTGCCCTCGTGACCAGCTGTGCTCGGGCGCCCGCATGCGGACCGGGATTGGGTGCTCCGATGACCCTGGCGACGCTGTATTTCGGACTCGGCCTGCCTGACGGCGGGGAGGTCGATGCCGCGTCGTGGCAGCGCTTCGTCGCAACCGTGGTCACCCCGGCTTTCCCGGACGGGCTGACGATCACGGAGGCGACCGGGCAGTGGCGCGATCCGGCGACCCGGCGCATCGTCGCCGAGCGTACCAAGGTCGTGACGATCGCCGTTGCCGCCGGTCCGGATCTTGAAAACCGGCTCGACGCGGTCCGCTCGGCCTATCGGTCGGCGTTCCACCAGCAGTCCGTCGGCCTGACCCTTGCTCCGGTTTGTGGGAGTTTCTGATCCAGAGCGCGTTTACTGGCGTAGCAAGAGTTCGGGTGGCGATCGGTGCCGCCCCGTCGTTGCCGGGAAATGATCGATGCGCCCAGTTCTCGCTTATGCCGTGATGGCCTTGAGTTTCGTGTGCGGCGACGCGGTCTGGCTGACCTTGTCGGGGCCCTATTACCGCAGTGTCCTCAAGCTTCTGCTCGGCGATACGGTGGTCGTGGCGCCGGCCATCCTGTTCTACGTGATCTACCTGATCGGGGTCGGCGTGTTCTGCGTCGCCCCGAGCCTCGGGCGCGGCTGGCGGGCGGCGATCTGGCGCGGCGCCCTGTTCGGCTTCGTCGCCTACGCGACCTACGACCTGACCAATTACGCGACCCTGAAGGGCTGGACCCTGCAGATCACCCTGATGGATCTGGCCTGGGGCAGTTTCCTCACCGCCGTTGCGACCACTCTCGGCGCCATTGCCGGCAGGCGTCGGCGCTGACGATCACGATGCAGCGGTCCGGCGATAGGCGCGGGTCAGCAGGACGGCGAGAAAGCCGGTCAGACAAGCGACGCTGAAGCCGTGGACGCGTTGCAGGGAATGAGTCTCGCCCGGCGTGAAGGGACCGAACATCGCGGGTGTATGGATGAGGCCGAAGGTGAGGGCCGTGGCGGCGGCGACCAGGGCGATCTGCACCCGCCGCTCGCCGCGCCCGAACAGGGTCAGGCAAAGGATCATGCATGGCAGGTAGAACAGCGGAATCCCCGAGGCGCCGCCGAGCGCGAGATTGCTGATCGCGGTATTGCCGAGACCGGCGATACAGAGCAGGGCGCGCCCGGCCAGGCTGTGACGCCGTCCGACCGCCGGCACCGCCAGGAACAGCGGCGTCGAAAACCAGGTCAGCAGGCTCGGCCAGCCCTTGTCGCCGGCGATCGCGAACAGGTAGATCGGGTAGAAGGGCTGGTTGCCGGCGATCACCAGCGCCACCGTATTGGCCGCGGCGTCGATCGGACGGCTGCCTCGAGCGTAATGGCCGAGCCGGGCGAGGAGCGAGGCAGTGGACTCCTTCGCGGTCAAGCGACGGGTCGCAATCGGTAATGGCTGACACCCCATGGCTCTCCACGGCCGTGGCCGAACAACCCCGCCGTCGCCAGGAAGAACAGCCGCCAGCGTCGCCGCCACAAGCCGGCGTCGGCGCCGTAGACGCCCTCTAGGATGCGATCGATCGCGACGCGGTTACGGTCGAAATTCTCGAGCCAGGCCTGGGCCGTACGCGCGTAGTGCCGACCGTTCCAGCGCCATTCTTCGACGAGTTCGAACAGATCCGGGAACTGCCGGATGAGGCGATGGCTCGGCATGATGCCGCCGGTGAAGAAATGCTGCGCGATCCAGTCGGCCTCATCGGCGGGATCGAAGCGGTAGGGCGTCGTGCGGTGGGTGAAGACATGGAGGAACAGCAACCCCTCCGGCTTCAGCCAGCCGCGCACCCGCGTCAGCAACGCACGCCAATTCGCCATGTGTTCGAACATCTCGACCGAGACGACGCGATCGAAATGCCCTTCCGGCGCGAAGGCATTCATGTCCGCGGTGATGATCTCGACGTTGGCGAGACTACGGGCGCGCGCCTCGGCTTCGATATAGGCGCGCTGCGAGGCTGAATTCGACACCGCGGTGACGCTGGCGTTCGGGTAATGCGCGGCCATCCACAGGGTCAGCGAGCCCCAACCGCAGCCGAGTTCGAGGATGCGCTGGCCGTCGGCGAGCGCGGCGTGCTTTGCCGTCGCGGCCAGTGCCCTGGTCTCGGCCTCGGCAAGGGTGGTGTCATCGGCCGTGAACAGGCAGGACGAGTATTTGCGCTGCGGGCCCAGGGCCAAGGCGAAGAACTCCGGCGGCAGCTCGTAATGCTGGGTATTGGCTTCGTCGGTGTACTGGGCGATCGGGAAGTTCGCCATGTCTTCGGCAAAGGCGTGATCGATCGCGTCGTCATCGCGCTCCAGGCGGTTGCCGGTGCGGCCGACAAGGTAATCGATGCCGGCGAGTGTGAATGAGTCGGGAAGCGGCAGGCGTTCGACCGCGCGGATCGCGGTGGTGATCAAGCTCATGGCGCGATCCTTTTCGGCGGTAGTGGAAAGAAGGGGCTGGTGCGGCGCTGATAGGCGCGGAAGCGCTCGCCGCGCGACGCCAGCATGTGCTCTTCGAGCGGGGGAATGCCCGAGACGTAGACCAGCAGCACGTAGATCAGGGCGGGGCCGAGCAGCGACGCCCAGCCCCAGGCATAGCTGCCTGAGAGGGCGATCACCGGGTAGGCGAGCCAGCCGAACCATTCGAAGAAATAGTTGGGATGGCGCGACCAGCGCCACAGACCGACATCGCAGACACGACCGTGATTGGCCGGAACCCGTTTGAACCGCCGCAGTTGGTCGTCCGCTATACCTTCCCCGAGGATCGCGACCGCCAGGACGAGCGCGCCGAGGCCGTCGGCCAGCCCGAGGCCGGCCGCAGGCCTGTGCGCCGCCACACCCATCGTCAGGATCAGGGGAAAGGCCGCGATCGCCTGGATCTGCAGGAAGCGGAACAGCCGGGTCTGGAACTCGACGCCCCAAGTCTCGCGCAGCTTGGCGTAGCGGGCGTCCTCCGGTCCGCCCTTTGTGCGGCCGTGGATATAGAGGGCGAGCCGCAACGACCAGATCGCGACCAGGGCCGCGACCAGGATCTGCCGGCCGCTGGTCCCGGCTTCGCCCGTCAGCGGCCACAGCGCCAGCAGGACGCCGGTCACCCCGGTGCCGAGCGACCACGCCACATCGGCCCAACCCGAATTCCGGGTCAGGTATTGCAGCCACCAGGCCAGGGCCATGATCACGCAGAGACCGCCGCAGAGGATGAGCCAGGCGTCGAGCAAGCTCACGACCGCCCCCCGATTGCCAAGGCGTCGGCGTGAGCCTGGACCTGCCGCGGGGCAAGGGTCTGCGGTTCGTCGATGATGAAGCCGCTGACGTCGTCGAGCACCGGTGCCAGGAAGCGCAGCGGCCGTGAGAAGGCGCCGATCAACAGGCGATGGCCGACGCGTGGGTAAACGATCGTCGCGGCCCGGCCGCCCCGTTCCCGGATCCGAGCGGCGAGATGGACCGAGTTACGCGGGTAGACGGTATCGTCGCTCTGTCCCGTGACCAGCAGCATCGGCGGGGCCGTAGCGGTCGCAAAATTGATCGGCTGGGTTCGCGCCAGGTGGTCCGACGGTCCGAAGATGGCGCGCAGTTCATCCGTCCCCAGGGGCAGGAAATCATAGGGTCCGGCAAGACCGACGCAGCCGGCGAGGTCGCGACCGGGATCGAGGCCGACGGCGTGGAGATATTCGGGGTCGAGTGCCAGCATCGCAGCGATATAGCCGCCGGCGGAATGCCCGATCACGACGAGGCGGCGTGGGTTGCCGCCGTAGCGGCGGGCGTTGTCGCGCGCCCAGCGCGTCGCCGCGGCGCCATCCGTGACGAAGTCGGGAAAGCGCACCTGCGGATAGACCCGGTAATCCGGGACGATGGTCACGATGCCGCGGCGTGCCAGCGCCCTGGCGACGAAGCCGTATTGGTCCTTCGAGCCTTCGGTCCAGCCGCCGCCGTAGAAAAAGACGGCGACCGGAGCGTCGGCGCCTCCGGTGGCCGCGTCAGGGGCGTAGACGTCGAGACGTTGCCTCGGGTCGCCGCCATAGGCGAGATCCCGGGTGACGGTGATGCCGCCGCGCGGCGCGGTCGCGTTCAAGACGCCGGTCGGGGAGCACGCCGTTACCGCCATCATCATGGTCGCGACGAGCACCGGTTGAGCGATTCTTTTGCCGAAGAGGCTTGAGTAGATCATGTCGGGAGTTACGCCCCGGATGCGGGATTGGATCACCGGGACGATTCGTCTGCAGCTTCGGCGATCGTCTGATCCAAAGCCGGCAGCGCCGCGTATACGGTACGATATAACCGCATGAAATCAGTCGAAGCAATCTCGCGCCCCTATCGTGAAGAACTCGAACAAGACTCTCCCCCTCCGCATCGCGGTCATCGGCAGCGGCATCAGCGGCATGGCGGCCGCCTGGCTCCTGAGCGAGTGCCATGACGTCACCGTCTATGAGAAGGACGCCCGGCTCGGCGGACATACCAATACGGTCGATGTTCCGGGGCCGAGTGGTGCGATCGCGGTCGATACCGGCTTCATCGTCTATAACGAACCCGCCTATCCCAACCTGACTGCGCTGTTCCGCCATCTCGGCGTGGCGACGAAAGCCTCGGACATGTCGTTCGCGGTCTCGCTCGACGATGGCGGCTTCGAATATGCCGGAACCGACCTCAACGGCCTGTTCGCGCAGCGCCGCAACCTCGTCAGCCCGCGTTTCTGGTCGATGCTGCGCGACCTGCGCCGCTTCTATCGCGACGCCACCCGCGACGCAGCCTCGCTCGGCACGCTCTCGCTGGGCGGCTATCTCGAGCGGCATGGCTTCGGCGCCGCGTTCCGTGACGATCACCTGTTGCCGATGGCGGCGGCGATCTGGTCGGCGCCGTCCCGGACCCTGCTCGATTACCCGGCGGCCTCCTTCATTCGCTTCTGCGACAATCACGGGCTGCTGCGGATTTCGGGACGCCCGGTCTGGCGCACGGTCGCGGGCGGGGCCCGCGGCTATATCGAGGTGCTGACGGCGCGCTATGCCGATCGCATCCGGCTGGGTTGCGGCGCGACCGCGGTGTCGCGAACCGTAAGCGGCGTACGGGTTCGCGATGCCAATGGCGCTATCGAGGATTTTGACCATGTCGTCCTGGCCTGCCACGGCGATCAGGCGCTGGCCCTACTCGACGATGCCGATCCGCAAGAGCGCGCTGGACTTGGCGCGTTTCGCTACAGCCGCAACCGCGCGCTCCTGCATCGCGACCCGATGCTGATGCCGAAGCGCGAGCGGGTCTGGGCGAGCTGGAACTATCTCGGCAACCGCACGACCGCGGCGACGACCCGGCAACTCTGTGTCACCTACTGGATGAACCGGCTGCAGGATCTGCCCGCCGATCAGCCGCTGTTCGTAACCCTGAACCCTGTTCGCGAGCCCAAGGCCGGCACGGTGATCCGCGAAGAGTGCTACGACCACCCGATTTTCGACGCCGACGCCCTGGCGGCGCAACAGATGGTCTGGTCGCGCCAGGGTGCCCGAAATACCTGGTTCTGTGGCGCCCATTTCGGCTCGGGTTTCCATGAGGATGGCCTGCAGTCGGGGCTCGCCGTCGCCGAGCGGCTCGGCGGTGTGCGACGGCCCTGGGACGTCGTCGGCCACTCCGACCGGGTGCCGCGGTTTGCCCCCGCGGTCGATGCAGCCCTGCCAGAGTTGGTGTGATGGCTGTCACGCACTCGGCCCTCTACGAAGGCGCGGTGATGCACCGCCGCTTCCGGCCGCGGCCCCACCACCTGCGCTACCGGCTGTTCTCGTTTTTCCTCGATCTCGACGAGATCCCGACGCTCTCGCGCCGGCTGCGGCTGTTCTCCCATAACAGCTTCAACTGCTTTGCCTTCTTCGATCGCGATCATGGCGACGGCTCGGCGACACCCTTGCGCATCCAGATCGAGCAGCTGCTGCGGCAGGCCGGGCTCGATCCAGAGGGCGGCGCGATCCGGGTGCTCTGCCTGCCGCGCGTGCTCGGCCATGTCTTCAATCCGATCAGCATCTTCTATTGTCACGGCCGCGACGGCGCGCTGCAGGCGATGCTCTACGAAGTCAACAACACGTTCGGGCAGCGTCACAGTTACCTCATCCCCGTCGTCGCCGAAGGCAGCGCCGGGGTGATCCGTCAGGCGTGCGAAAAGCGCTTCTACGTCTCGCCCTTTATGGACATGGCGATGACCTATGATTTCCGCCTGCGCGTCCCGGCGGCGACCCTCTCGGTGGTCATCCATGGCCGCGACGCCGACGGCCTGATGATCGCCGCTTCGCAAGTCGGCCAGCGCCGCGATCTGAGCGACGCGGCGTTGGCCAGCGCGTTCTGCCGTTTCCCGCTGCTGACGTTGAAGGTCGTCGCCGGAATCCACTGGGAAGCCCTGCGGCTCTGGCTCAAGGGCAACAAGTTGCGGGCGCGGCCCGTGGCGCCGGCGATCGCCGTTACGCGCGTTTCTACCGATCATGGTTGAGGGTTTGCGATGAGTTTCGAGCCGCATGTTGAGACATTGGTCGGACCGCTCGGCGGCGCGACCAAAGCCCCCGCCGCGCGGGGCAGTCGTCGGTTGCCTTTTCTCGGCCGGCTGCTCGACCGGTTGCAGTTCGGCAGCATCGCGATCGAGACACCCGGTGGCCATCGCATCGAGCACCACGCCTCGCATCCCGGCCCCGCCGGGGTTCTGGTGCTCAAGCGCTGGCGTGCGCTGCGGCGGATGGTGATGGGCGGCGATCTCGGGTTTGCCGAGGCCTACATGGATAGCGACTGGACGACGCCCGACCTGACGGCGCTGATCGAACTGGCGGCGCGCAACGGCAGTGCCATCGACGGCAGCATCGTGCCGTCCTGGCCGGTGCGGCTGCTCAACATGCTGGTCCATCGCCGTCGCGACAACACCAAGCACGGCAGCCGCCGCAACATCATGGCGCATTACGATCTCGGCAATGCGTTCTATGAGCTCTGGCTCGATCCCGGCATGACTTATTCCTCGGCGCTCTACACGGTGGCCGAGCAATCCCTTGAGGACGCGCAGACTGCCAAGCAGGACCGCGTGCTCGATCTCCTCGACCTGCGGGGCGGCGAACGCGTGCTGGAGATCGGCTGCGGCTGGGGCGGCCTCGCCCAGCGACTGATCGAGCGTGGCAGCCAGGTTACCGGACTCACGCTTTCGCCGGCACAACTCGAGTTCGCCCGCGAGCGACTTGCCGCGGTCGAGGGCGGCGAGCGCGCCGATTTGCGGCTGCAGGATTACCGCGATACCGAGGGCAGTTTCGATCGCATCGTCTCGATCGAGATGCTCGAGGCGGTCGGTCAGCGGTTCTGGCCGCTGTATTTCGCCAAGCTGCGCGAGCGGCTGGCCATAGGCGGGGTCGCCGTTCTGCAGGTCATCACGATCGAGGAGCGGCGCTTCGAGCCCTATCAGCGCAATGTCGATTTCATCCAGCGCTATATCTTCCCCGGCGGCATGCTGCCGTCGCAATCGGTGATGCGGCGCCATATCGCCGAGGCCGGGCTGGAGCTGCAATCGGCCGAGACCTTCGGCGAGAGCTACGCCCGCACCCTGGCAGCATGGAATTCACGCTTCCAGGCGGCGTGGCCGGCGATCGAACAGATGGGCTTTCCGACCACGTTCAAGCGGATGTGGGAATATTATCTCTGCTACTGCGAGGCCGGGTTCCGGACCGGAACCATCGATGTCGGACTCTATCGCCTCGGCCACGCCAAGCCGAGCTGAGCCGTGACGGGGCCGATCGACCGCCGCCGGGTTCTGTGGGGCGGGCTCGCGCTTGCGCTGCCGGGTATCGCGCGCGGGGCCGCTCCGGCGCTGCCGATCCCACCCGGCAATCGCTTGGCCTTCGACGTGGTGCGCAACGGCAGCAAGATCGGCATGCATGTTCTCGATTTCGCGCAGGCGGGCGACTCGCTCACGGTTCGCATCGCCGTCGATCTGGCGGTCGGCATCGGGCCATTGACCCTGTTTCGCTATACCCATCGCGCCGTCGAAACCTGGAACCGCGGCGAGGTGCAGTCGATCAACGCCACGACCGATCATGACGGGACCAAGCACCGGTTGACCATGGCGCGGTGTGACGGCGGGTTCCGGGTCGTCGGCGACAAGGGCAGCTATCTCGCGCCGCCGGAAACCCTGCCGGCGACCCACTGGAACCGCCGCATGCTCGACGGTCCGATGGTCAACACCGAGACCGGGGCGCTGATGCACCCCGCGATCGCCGATCATGGTGTCGAGACGGTGAAGACCGCCTCTGCTAAGCCGCTGCGCGCCGACCATTTCTCGCTCAGCGGCGATGTCAGGCTGGAGACCTGGTACGACCGCAGCCCGCGCTGGGTGGGGCTCGGCTTCGCCGGCGCCGACGGCTCGATGATCCGTTACCTGCTCACCGGAACCTGACGCGCGCTGCTGTTCCTCGGCCCGGCTTCATGCATTATGCCGGGGGCGGCAGAAACGATCGGGGGGATGGGGTCATGAGGCAACGGGTGCTCGGTTGGATGGGCGGCGTGGTGATGCTGCTGGTGATCGCGGCCCCGTCGGCGGCGGTCGCGGAAGATGGCGAGGCCGGATCGGTACTGGCCCTGCGCGGGACCTGCCTGCTCGACGACCACGGCCAGAAGACGCCGCTCAAACCCGATGATGTCGTCCATGTCGGCGACACGATCGAGGTCGCGAGCGGCGCCAAGATCAAGCTGCGCATGGTCGACGGCTCGGTGGTGGCGGCCGGCTCCGGCAGCGTGCTCACGATCGCGCGCTACGCCGCCGAACAGGCCGGCAGCAAGCGTGATGTCGTCATGTCGCTCGCCAGCGGCTTGTTGCGCGCCGTCGTGGCTAAGGCGACGCAGCCCTCGACCTTCGAGATCACCACGGCCACCGGCGTCGCGGCGGTGCGCTCGACCGATTGGTTCATCGAGGCCAAGCCGGGCAAGACCCGGGTCGGCGTGCTCAAGGGCACCGTCATCCTGACCAGTCTCGCGACCCACCATGACATGAAAATTCCGGCGCGCTGGGGTTCGCGGGTCGAGGCCGGCCACGATCCGATCCCGGCGCGGATCTGGACGAAGGCCGAATTCGACGACGTGATCGCGCGGACCGCCCTGGACTGATTTTCGCGCGATGTCGCTGCCTGGCCGGCCCGGTCTGCGCGAGGCCCTGCTCGCGACCCTGATCGCGGCGCTGGTGCTCTCCGCCTGCGCCTGGCTGTCGCAAAGCACCCCAATGCGAACGCTCGAGACGCTGTCGCTCGATCTCC
>CAIUCF010000794.1 GCA_903897565.1 uncultured Rhodospirillales bacterium
CTCCTGCCGGTCGCGGCCGTCGTCACCGATATCGAGGGCACGACCACGCCGATCTCGTTCGTGGCGCGGATTCTGTTTCCCTATGCCCGGGCCCGGCTGCCGGATTTCGTGCGGACGCATCGCGACGACCCGGCGGTGCGCGACGCCCTCGACGGGGTGCGCCTGCTCGCCGGTGCGCCCGATCTCGACGAGGTCGGCGCGATCACGACCCTGCTCGGCTGGATCGACGAGGATCGCAAGGCGACGCCGCTCAAGGATTTGCAGGGGCTAATCTGGCAAGAGGGCTATGCTGCCGGGGATTTCCGCGGCGAGCTCTACGGCGATGTCGTGCCGGCCCTTCGGCGATGGCACGCGGCCGGCCGGCGGCTCTATGTCTACTCGTCGGGCTCGGTGGCGGCGCAGCGCCTGTTGTTCGGCCATAGCGACCAGGGCGATTTGACACCGCTGTTCTCCGGCTATTTCGACACGCGGATCGGCGCCAAGAGCGAAGCTCCTTCTTATGCCCGCATCGCCGCCGAGATCGGCGAGGCGCCCGGCGCCATCCTGTTCCTGTCCGACAGCGAGCGCGAACTCGACGCAGCGGCTGAGGCGGGGTTCCAGGTCATCCGCCTCGCCCGCGACGGTGCGGTCGTGAGCCGCTACCGGGTGGTGGAAAGTTTCGCGGAGATTTTCGCCGGGTAGGATGGCGGTTCTATATAGTGGGTCGTCATCCCCGCGGAGGCGGGGATCCATCGAGCGGCCAGACCCGGAACTCGACGGACATGGATCCCCGCCCGCGCGGGGATGACGAATAGAGGGAGGGCAGCATGGCCCTTCCGCCACCCAGCCGTCCGGATTGCGCGGTTGACAGCGCGGCGGTTCTGCCTATATTCGCCGCTTCTTTCCCGGGAATGTGGATCCTTAACGGGGTCACGCTCGTGCGCGCCGAATGGTCGGTGGCGGACGGGACTACCGGGGCAACTGTGCTGAGCGCCAGGATAGAATGAGCAAGCGTCAAGAATCCAAGTACAAGATCAACCGCCGCCTCGGCGTCAACCTCTGGGGCCGCGCCAAGAGCCCGCTCAATCGCCGTGAATACGGCCCCGGCCAGCACGGTCAGCGCCGCAAGAAGCCGAGCGATTTCGGCACGCAGCTGATGGCCAAGCAGAAGCTGAAGGGCTACTACGGCAATATCGGCGAGCGCCAGTTCCGCCGCATCTATCAGGAAGCCGTGCGTCGCCGTGGCGATACCGGCGAGAACCTGGTGGAGCTCCTCGAGCGCCGCCTCGACGCGGTCGTCTACCGCATGAAGCTGGTCCCGACCGTGTTCGCCGCTCGCCAGTTCGTCAACCATGGCCATGTTCTGGTCAACGGCAAGCGCGTCAACATTCCGTCGTACCAGGTCAAGGACAACGACGTCATCGAGGTCAAGGAGCGCTCCAAGCAGCTCGCGATCATCCTCGAGGCGATCCAGTCCAACGAGCGCGACGTCCCGGCCTATCTCGAGTTCGACAGCTCGGCCCTCAAGGGCAAGTATATCCGCGGGCCCAAGCTCGCCGACGTGCCCTATCCGGTCGTGATGGAGCCCAATCTGGTGGTCGAGTTCTACTCGCGCTAACGGATCGCACCGCATTCCTGAAAAAGGCCGCTCTCCCGAGCGGCCTTTTTTCATTCCACGGCATGCTTCGGTGGCGAATTTCGCCGCTGCCGTGTTATCCTGACGCCCGAGCGCCCAGATGTTCGTCAAACTACCCATCCTCCTGATCCTGATTCTGCTGAATGGCCTCTTCGCCATGGCGGAAATGGCGCTGGTGGCCGCCCGCCGCACCAAGCTGCAGGCCGCCGCCGCGAACGGCGATCACGGCGCCAAGGCCGCGCTGGCCCTGCTCGAGGATACCGGCAAGTTTCTCTCCACGGTCTCGATCGGCATCATCGTCATCAGTATCATCGTCTCGACCGTCGGCGGCGACAGCTTCGTCGAGCCGGTCGAGGAGGAACTCGACACCGTGCCGTGGCTTGTGCCCTGGGCGCACGGCCTCAGCGTCGCCATCGTCGTCGTCGTCAATGCCGTGTTCGCCCTGATCTTCGCCGAGCTGGTGCCCAAGCGGATCGCGCTCGGCGCGCCCGAGGCCATCGCGATGCGCTCGGCCATGCTGATGACCGTGTTCTCGCGCCTGGTGCTGCCGCTGGAATGGCTGCTCTCGGCGGCGACCGACCTCGTGCTCAAGATCCTGCCGATCAAGGCCGCCGCCAAGGCGCCGGTGACGGATGAGGAGATTACCCTGATGATGCGCGAGGGCGCCGCGGCGGGTGAATTCGAGCACGCCGAATCCGCGATCGTGCAGATGGCGCTGCGGCTCGGCGATCGGCGGGTCGATGCCATCATGACGCCGCGTACCCAGATCGAGAGCCTCGATCTCGAGGATGACTGGGCGGTCAACCGCGAGAAGATCCGCGCCAGCCGTTTCTCGCGCTTTCCCGTGGTCGAAGGCGGCGTCGAGCAGGTCATCGGTATCCTGCAGCTCAAGGATCTCGCGGTCGCCGTGCTCGGTGACAAGGGCGTGCCCGATATCCGCGCCATGATCCAGCCGCCGCTCTATGTTCCCAACACCGTGCCCGCCCTGAAGCTGCTGGAGACCTTGAAGCAGTCGGGCGTGACCATGGCGCTGGTGATCGACGAATACGGCGATCTCGACGGGCTGGTGACCCTGCACGACATCCTCCAGGCCCTGGTCGGCGATATCGCCGGCAGCCCCGACGAAGATCACGACCCGCCGATCGTACGCCGCGAGGACGGCTCCTGGCTGGTCGCAGGGCTGACCCCGATCGACGAGGTCAAGGACGCGATCGGCCTGTCCTATCTGCCCGACGACGACAGCGGCGATTTCCACACGCTCGGCGGCTTCATGATGGCGGCGATGAAACGCGTGCCCAATGTCGCCGACCACATCCTGGTTGGCGACTGGCGCTTCGAAGTCGTCGACATGGACGGCCACCGCGTCGACAAGGTCCTGGTTGTCCCGCCGGAGGGGCAGGGGGACGACTGACCCGATCCCGGCTTGCCCGCTTTTGTAGGAGACGATAGATGCGACAACTGATCAATCTCGCGGGTAAACGCATTCTGGTCACGCAAGCCGCCGATTTCATGGGGCCGGTATTCTGCCGGGTCTTTGCCGAACTCGGTGCCGTCGTGATCGCCGATGACCGCGCGCTCGACCTCCCGGAAGCCGCGGAGGCCGCCGTGCGGGACGCCGGCGCGGTCGACGTCCTCGTCGCCAATCTCGCCATTCCGGCGCCGAGCACTCATGCCCATCTCGTCACCGACGACGAGTGGCGCACGGTTTTCGCCCATCTCGTCGACCCGCTGCCGCGGCTGACCCGGGCCGTGCTGCCGCAGATGAAGCAGCGCGGCTCGGGCAAGATCCTGGTCATGGGCAGCGCCAGTGCGCTGCGCGGCATGAAGCGGGCCTC
>CAIUCF010000795.1 GCA_903897565.1 uncultured Rhodospirillales bacterium
CGAAATCCTCGCCACGATCGAAGCCGGCAGCTACACGCCGATCTTCTGGGAAGACACGGATGGCAGCGTCATTCCGTTCAACTGGGCGGAAGGCTTCCTGATCGGCATCGGCCTGCGCGAGAAGATCTGGGCCCCGCTGCTGAAATCCGCCAATGCCGGCCAGGCGCTGTTCCCGATCCTCGCCCTCGGCAGCGAGGAGATCGCCGAGGAGATGGCGCCCGAAGACGTCGAAACCTTGCTGGCCGACTGCGAGACCTCGGTGCCGGCGAGCGTCATCGAGATCGCCCGCTACTGGCGTGACGGTCCGCGCCAGCCGATCCGTCGCGCAGAGCCGAAACAGGGCCGCAACGATCCCTGCGCCTGCGGGTCGGGCAAGAAGTTCAAGAAATGCTGCGGGGCTGCGGCCTAAACCGCAGCGTTACGCCACGCCGCCTGCGCTATCGCTTCTTCTCGGGTCCATGCTCTTCGCCATGCGCCGGCGCCTGGGGCGGCGCGTGCATCGCCGGGGCCGGATGATAGGCGGGCGGCTGGTGCTGGACCGCAGGCGGGCGCGGCACCGCAGCTTGATGATGGACTTGCATCTGGTGCTGCGGGACGGCTTGCTGATGATGGATCGGCGCCGGCTGCGGGCCGGCGGGTAGGTGCTGGACCCGATGTTCGGGCAGAGCCTGACCATGTTCGGAACTCTGCCCCGGACGCGGTTTCAGGTTCGGCGGCGCGCCTGGCCCGTGGGACACCGGCGCGTGATTGCCACCACCGGTGCCCACTGCCGGCCGAGCCGGCGCGATCTCTCCCGGTCGCGAGGTCGCCATCACCGGCGGGCGCCCGTGATTGACCGCGGCATGAAGGCCGCGGTTCTGTCTCGCCGCCTCGATATGATGGCTCTGCTCGCCGGTCATCGCCAGATGTCGCTCGTGCGATACCGCGGCTTCCGCCGCCGTCGGCCGCGCATGTGTACCACCGGTGCCGCCATTGTAGCTGACACGGCTGTTGTTGTTCACGATCACGGTCCGGTTATAGACATTGGTGATGTGGGTCGAGCCGAAATTATTGACGGTGCGATTATAACTGAAGTGGTCGTGGTCCCAGCGGCCGCCATCATAGCCCGAGCCGCCGTAGCCCCAGCCGTAATTGATGCCGCCGTAGTAGCCGACATGCTGGCCCCAGTAGCCGGGCCGCCAGACATAGAAGCCGTCGCTCCAGCCCCAATAGCCGGGCGTCCACAGATAGCCGACCTGCGGCGGCTCGACCCAGGTGCCCGGCACCCAGTAATAGCCGTCATCACCCCAGGCCCAGTAGCCAGGCGTCCAGATATAGCCGTCATCCGGGATCGGCGGTTGCTCGTAGACCGGCAGCGCCGGCGGGGCGACGGTGATCGAGATGCTGACCTGCGCCTGCGCTGGCTGGACCGACGCCGCGAGCGGAATCATCGACGCCAGAGCCGTGGCGGCGAGGCGGGCACGGAGGCGGCGGTTTGCGGATGAGGTTGTAAGGGAGAACATGGGTCTGCCGTTCGTTGAACTGTGGGCAATCAACAGCCTTGCGGCCGCTTGGTTCCCGAGTAGCCGACCTTGCCGCCTCCCCGCCGCGATTACTTCGCCGGATCGGCCGTGCCGAGCAAGGGGCGGTCGCGGACCTCGTGTTCGGTGGAGAGCGTCAGCTCTGGTGCGCCCTCGTAGCCATAACCCTCGCGCAGCACCCCGAGCAGCGCATGCGCCATGGCGCGCGGGTCGTAGTCGCGGAACGGATACATACGGGCGTAATTCATCGATTGGCCGGGCGGCTCGAACCCCGCGGCGAGCAGCTTGGCCTTGCGCGCCGGCGTCAGGATGCGCGCGAGCGGCAGACCGACGGCATCGTCGGACGCCGCCTCACAATACATCTGCTGCTCCTTCACATCCGCCAGACACTGCACGTACCCCGTGCCGATGCCGAAGATCGCGTAGCGGTCCTCCCCCGGCGGCTTGCCTTCGAGCCGCAGCAACTGCGCCGCCATCGCCGCGCCGTAGCGGGCATCGAGATCGACGGGACCACTGGTCGGGGCACCGGGCACCGGGGCCTTCGGATCGTCGTAATTCATGGCGTTGGGATGGGTGACGATCCGGCAGGAAAACGACGCGTATCGGATGCTCTCGCGCCCGTAATGATGGGTGACGAGCGCACCACCGTCGACATTGTCCGCGCTCAGCCGCAGATGGCAAGGCCGGGCGGGCAGCCAATCCGAATAGACCTCGATCTCGTCGCGCGGGACGCCGTAGCCATCCGTCAGAACCCCGATCAGCAGAGCCGCCAGATCTTCCGGCGGCAGGCTTCGTGGCAGGTCGCGCACAAAGTTCCCAGTCTCGTGATCCGGCGTGAAGCCGCGCGCGACGAGAGTATCCTGGCGCCCAGGGGTCAGAACATGGGTGAGCCAGGATTGCCCCTCGAACCCGGCCGCCTCGCAGCGCCATCTCTGCGCGTTCGCACGCGCGAGGCACTGCACGTAAATCCCGCCATCCGCGACGGTCAGCACCCCGTCGATGCCCGGCCGCTGCGGCACCAACACCTCCCGCACCCCCGCCTCGATCCTGACCTCGAGCGGCTGCGCCGCCGCCGCGAGCCCTGGCAGCCCGACCAGCATCGCCAAACCGACCACAACCACGCGTCCCCACTGCGCCATCGCCGCCTCCCTCGGTTACAGAGGAAAATAGCGATTTGTTCTTGTTTCGTCCATTATTGAGGAGTCGTCCGTTGGCAAGGGTGGCAGGAAGCCCGGCCCGCGTTTACCAACGGGGTTTCCCCGAGGCGCGCCGATCGAGACCCTCCAACGCCATGCCCGCGTCACCCGCCTGCGGAAATTCCCGGGCCCGCACCAGTTGCTCGAACGCCGCCCGCGATTCCACCGGGGCGATCGCGACGGTCGCATAGGCCGAGGCCGGACGAACCTGGGCATTCGGATGGTGAAGGAGCGGCAGCAGCGCATACCGCCCGTCGCCGGGTCGGGACGTCAGTTCATTCAGGGTTTAATCACTCTGAGCCTTTATTTTCCAAATCTTATGAGAATTAATCTGATCGCTACCTGACTTCGCTGACAAATTCAGCATTTCGCGTTATATGAAGGGCGATAGATTCAAAGTTGAATGAACGTTACGTATTAACTCGGCGATCCGAATCGCGGAGGTATGGCGAATATATAATAATAAAGCACTCCAATTTCAAAATATATAAATATTATACGATAAGATCGAGAATACTATTCACTGTTCTTCAGTTATCTTCATTATATTGAAATAATCTATTTAGAAATAGGTCTATTTATTTTCA
>CAIUCF010000796.1 GCA_903897565.1 uncultured Rhodospirillales bacterium
CAAACGGGCGCTTCATGCCTGAGCGCGAATAAAAGCCGAGTACCCCCGACATGTCGTCGTGGAGCGCATAGATCGAAAACCCGTCATAGCCGAGCGAGAAGGCATCGAACGGCGCTTCGTGCATGTAGGCGCTGGTCAGGGCGTCGGTCTGCGGCAGCTTCTGGTACGTGCCGAATTCCGTCACGTCGACAGGCTTCCCCGGCACCGAATACGCGGCGAGGCCACCGATCCGCGTCAGCGATATCATCGGCGGGCTGTTGGCGTTCATATAGACATGGGCATTGCCGAGATCGGCGGGGGGCTTGCCGAAGCTTTTGGTATGCCCTTCGTATTTCGGCGGCGCCCAGCCGCTTCCAACCGTCATCTGGGCGACCCTGACCCCGGCGGCGCGCCCTTTGGCGTAGACTTCCGCCTGCAGCGCGGCGGTATCCTCGAGCGACGCGCCCTTGCCGCGGGCGTAGGGGCTGTCTTCTTCATTGCCGCCTTCGATGATTTCGATCAGACCCGGATAGCGCTGGACCCAGCTGAGCATACGGGCCAGCGCCTGGCGCTGCGTCGCGGGCGATCCTTCCGGGATCGAGGCATGAAATTGCGCCGAGGTCGCATCATGCACCGCCTTCCACGCCGCGACCTGCTCGTCGCGATCGGCCCAGTCGCGCAATCGACGGGCGCCGATATACTTGATCTGAGCGATCACCGTCGGCAAATCGCCGTAATTGCCCTGGCAGCAATCGTCGAGATGCAGGTTCACACCGAACATGCGGTTGAGGACGGTCTCGGTGCCGACGACGGCCACTGCCTTCGCCGGCATCGGTGCCAGCGCCAGCGTGGCGAGCCCAACGCCGAGAGCCAAAATGCTTAAACGGGTGACAGCCATCGCCTCATCACTCCCTGCCGCGCGGCCGGACCTCGTCCGCGCATTGCCCACGCCCCATCCTTGCCACGAGAGTGTGACGGCATGGGGATGGCCGAATCCTGGTTGATCAGCGGGTTCGGAGCAAGCAGCATCACGTCCGTCGGGGACCCGATCCCGCTTCCCGCATCGGCTGCCGGCGCGGCGTCCTCCGGCTATATCGAACGAAGATGGAGAAATATGGAGCGGGTCAATACGCGCTAGAATCGAGTTGCGGTACCCCAATCTCTCTGTTAAATTTTTTTCAGATGTCGTTCATGACTCGCTCGGGTCGGCATACACCGAAATCAATGTTCCTTATCCACGCAGAACTTTTTTGAGGAAATTCGACATGCTGAAATATCTTCTCCTTGGCGCCGTCGCGACCACCGTCATCTCCATGAGCGGCGCGGCAAACGCTGCGACCCTGACCGTGACCGACCTCGGCGCGGCCAACCCCTCCGCCACCTATCCGCTTCTCAGCGCAAACTCGAACGTCATCGGCGTCGACAATGCGCCGATCGTGGTCGGCGGTGGCTTCAATAATGGCACGATCGTCGGCACGAACGGCAGCAACCCGTTCAACGACTCCGCGACCTACACGGACGGCACGACCGGCTGGAACCCCTTCGGCACCGGCAGCAACAACTCCTGGATCAGCATCGGCGGCCAGGGCGGCACGTCCTTCAACGGTAACGGCTACGCCCAGCTCGACCTCTACTATCAGGTTCCGCAGTACTCGCTGCAGTTCGTGTGGGGCTCGCCCTCATACAACAACGGCGTGACGCTGTATGACTCGGGCTTCAACGCGGTCGGTTCGGTCCAGCAGACCGGCAGCAGCGGCGCGTTCGACATCTTCGATGGCGCAGGCAACTACGTCTCGACCTTCATCGACGCCAACCTGCAGGATACCGGTGGTCCCGGCCAGATCATCAACATCGCGACCGACAACCCCTTCGCCTACGCTGTCCTGAGCAGCGGCGATGGTTTCGGTGGCTTCGAAGTCGGCGGCATCTCGGCCGTTCCGCTTCCGGGTGCGATGCCGATGTTCGGCGCCGCTCTGCTCGGCCTGGGTCTCCTGTCCCGCCGCCGCAAGTCGGTCATCGCCTAATACCTACTACCCTCCGGGGTACGGGTCACGACAAGAGCTGGAGCCGGAAACGGCTCCAGCTTTTTCGTATCCGGGAACGGCTTGACGGATTCTCGTCCCGCAGTGAAGGTTGGCCCCCCAACATGCGGAGATACGACATGACGCAACTCAGCCGATCGGTTCGCGGCCTCACCGTCCTGGTCACGGGTGCCGGCAGTGGCATGGGCCGCGCCACCGCCGAAGTCTTCGCCGCGGAAGGCGCTCATGTCGCCGTAACCGATTACGACCTGGCGAGCGCACAGGAAACCGCCAAGCTCGTCGCGGCCGCCGGCGGCAGCGCCGAGGTCTGGCGCCTCGACGTCTCCGACAAGGCCGAGATCGACCGGGTGGTCGGCGAGGTCGCCGCCCGTTTCGGCGGGATCGATATCGTCGTCAATAACGCCGGCATCGCCAATTTCCTGAAGATCGACGACCCGGATTACGATGCGGTCTGGGATCGCACCGTGGCCGTCAACCTGACGGCGCATCAGCGCGTGATCCGCGCCGCCTTGCCTCATCTTCGGCGCTCCGCCTCGCCCCGGATCATCAACATCGCCTCGGTCGAGGGCATGGGCGCGACGGCGCAGCTCAGCCCCTACTCGAGCATGAAAGCCGGGGTCATCGGGCTGACGCGATCCCTGGCGGTCGAACTCGGCCCAGAGGGCATCACCGTCAATTGCATTTGTCCCGGTCCGATCATGACGGGCATGACGGCGGATATCGAAGACGCCGACAAGGTCGTTTTCGCCAAACGCCGGACCGCGCTACGGCGCTATGGTTACCCTGAGGAAGTCGCCCACGTCACTCTCAGCCTCGCCCTGCCGGCGTCTTCCTACGTCACCGGCATCGCAATTCCGGTCGATGGCGGCCATATGGCGCGGAACGCCTGACACAGTTCAGCTTTCGGTCGACGCCCGGCTTCGCTAGGGTAGAACGACACGAAGCAGCTCCGGCCCGCGACGAAGCCGGCCGATGTCAGATGACTGGGACATGATGATCAAGGACCATCCCGACTCGACTCGCGACCGTCTGAAGAACGTCGCCCGCCGCCTGTTCTGCGAGCGCGGCGTCGAGGACGTCTCAATTCGCGATATCCTCACCGCGGCGGGTCAGCGCAACATCGGCGCCATCGGCTATTACTTCCAGAGCAAGGACGCGCTGGTACGCGAGTTGCTGCTCGACGGCGCCAAAATCATCGACCAGCGCCGAACCACCGCGCTCGATCTCCTGGAGCGGGGTGGCAACCCGATTACCCTGCATGACATCATCGCCCTGATCGTCCGCTCGGCGATCGACCTCGAAGGCAGCGCCGGCGGCGAGACCTGGGCCCGCTTCTTCTGCATGCTTCAGCGCGACAATCTCGACGTCTTCATGGAATCGATGTCCAACCACCAGGATCTCGGCTTCCGCCGCTGCGTTGGCCATCTCCGCCAGCTCCTCCCCGAACTACCGCGTGAGGACCTGAACGAGCGGATCATCTTCATGATGATCGCGATCGTCGCCTCGCTCTCGTTTCGCGAGGCTGCGCTTGAGCAGCATAACGCAACCAATCTGGCCAAGATCTACGGCGGCAGGATCTGGGTCTCGGAGAGCCTGATCGATAATCTGATCGCATCTTGCGAGGGGATGTTCACGCGGCCGCTGTCGAATACCGCTGCTGCCCAGGCCCAGCACGCTGCCGCGTTATAGCGGCGAAGCGCCGGGTCCTCTCGGCCTACGGCTTAGGCAGTGCCGCCCACGGTCAGCCCATCCATCCGCAAGGTCGGCTGGCCGACGCCCACCGGCACGCCCTGGCCGTCCTTGCCACAAGTGCCGACGCCGTCATCGAGCTCGAGATCATTGCCGATCATCGAAATCCGGGTCAGGGCATCGGGGCCATTGCCGATCAGAGTCGCACCCTTGACCGCCGCACCAATCTTGCCGTCCTCGATCAGATAGGCTTCCGAGGCCGAGAACACGAACTTGCCGTTGGTGATGTCGACCTGCCCACCGCCAAACTTGACCGCATAGAGCCCGCGCTTGACCGAGGCGATGATCTCCTTCGGATCACGCTCCCCGGCGAGCATGTAGGTATTGGTCATGCGCGGCATCGGGTGATGGGCGTAGCTCTGCCGCCGGCCATTGCCGGTCGGTCGCATGCCGAGCAGCCGGGCATTCATGCGATCGAGCATATAGCCCTTGAGGATGCCGTCCTCGATCAGCACGGTGCGGCTCGACGGCGTACCTTCGTCGTCCACGGTGATCGAGCCGCGACGATCGACGAGCGTGCCGTCATCGACCACAGTCACGCCCGGCGCGGCGATGCGCTGGCCGATCATGCCGGAAAACGCCGAGGTCTTCTTGCGATTGAAATCGCCCTCGAGGCCATGGCCGACGGCCTCGTGCAGCATGACGCCGGGCCAGCCGGGCCCGAGCACGACGGTCATCTCGCCAGCCGGGGCCGCGACCGAGCCGAGATTGACGAGCGCCTGCCGCAGCGCCTCATCGGCCTGGCCCTGCCAGCGCGCCGGATCGAAATAGGCTTCGTAGCCGGTCCGACCGCCGCACCCCGAGGAGCCGGCCTCCATCTTGCCGCCGTCGCCGACCACCACCGACACGTTGAGACGCACCAACGGCCGGATATCCGACACGCGCTTGCCGTCCGGCCGGATGATCTGGATCGCCCGCCATTCCCCGGAGATCGAAGCCGTGACCTGTTTGACCCGCGAGTCGCGCGCCCGGACATAGGCGTCGATCTCGGCGAGCAGCGCCGTCTTGGCGGCGAAATCCATCTTGCCGAGCGGATTCTCGTCGGTGTAGAGCGCCTGGTTGGTGCCGACCGGGCCTTCGGCGAGGGTGCCGCTATGACCGCTCGCCACCGCCCGCACCGTCGAGGTCGCCCGCTTGATCGCGGCCTCGCTCAGCTCGCCGGAATGCGCGTAACCCGTCGCCTCGCCGGCGACGGCCCGCAGGCCGAAGCCCTGACCGGTATCGAACGACGCCGACTTGATCCGCCCGTCATCGAAGACCACGCCTTCGGACTGGCTGTATTCGAGGAACAGTTCGCCATCATCCATCCCGGACAATCCCTCACCCACCAGACGCTCGACCTTGTCGGGGTCCATGCCGGTGCGGGTGAAAAAAAGTGAATCGGCGGTGGCAAGATCGGTCATGATCACGGTTCCATCAGTTTATCCGATCCCACGTTGCGGTGGCGATCGGCGCGGCGCTATGCATATCAGACTCCATTAGATTGGAGCAGGAGCAGGAAAGTCCATGGCCATGTCGCCCTATCGGCAATTGGAGACGCGTTTTTCTAAACTCGGCGCGGTCGAGGAGGCGTTGGCGATGCTCGGCTGGGATTCCTCGACGATGATGCCGGTCGGCGGCGCAGAGGCCCGCGCGGAACAGATGTCGGTGCTTCAGGTCGTCTGCCACGAACTCGTGACGGATGCCGCGCTCGGGGATCTGATCGTCGCGGCCGAGAGCGACGACACCCTGGATTCATGGCAGCGCGCCAATCTCGCGGAGATGCGCCGACGCTGGCTGCACGAGACCGCGGTGCCCGCCGATCTCGTCTCGCGCCTCAGCAAGGCCAGCCTCGACTGCGAAATGATCTGGCGCGAGGCGCGCCCGGCCGGCGATTTCGCCGGCGTATTGCCGAGCCTGCAGACGCTGCTCGATCTCACCAAAGAAGCCGGCGCGGCGCGCGCCGAGAAGCTCGGGGTGCCGCTCTACGACGCCTTGCTCGACGCCTATGAGCCGGGCGGCAGCGCCGCCGAAATCGATCGTCTCTTTGCAGAACTCGCGGCCTTCCTGCCGGATCTGGTCGAAGCCGCGATCGACCGTCAGGCCAGCCGGCCGAAGCCGGTTCCGCTCGACGGCCCCTTCCCGATCGCCGCCCAGCAGACCCTCGGCATCCGGCTGATGGAAACGCTCGGCTTCGACTTCGCCCATGGTCGTCTCGATGTCAGCGCCCACCCCTTCTCCGGCGGCACACCCGACGATGTCCGCATCACCACCCGTTATGCCGAAGAGGATTTCACCCGCGCCCTGATGGGGGTGCTGCACGAGACCGGACACGCCCTGTACGAGCGCGGGCTGCCCGCGCGCTGGCGCCGCCAGCCGGTCGGCTACGCCCGCGGCATGAGCATCCATGAGAGCCAGTCGCTGCTGATCGAGATGCAGGCCTGCCGCTCCCGCGAGTTCATGGAATACCTGGCCCCGCTCGCGGCCCGGACCTTCGCCGAATACGGTGTCGATACCAGCGGGCCGGGCTGGACCTCGGACAATCTCTGGCGGCTCAGCACGCGGGTCGAGCGCAGCCTGATCCGGGTCGACGCCGATGAGGCGACCTATCCTGCCCATGTCGTGCTTCGCTACCGCCTCGAGCGGGCGCTGATCGAAGGCCGGCTCAGTCTCGCCGAACTGCCGGGCGCCTGGAACGAGGGCATGACAAGCCTGATCGGGGTGACGCCACCGGACGATCGCCTCGGCTGTCTGCAGGATATCCACTGGTTCGGCGGTTCCTGGGGCTATTTCCCGACCTATACCCTGGGCGCGATGACGGCGGCGCAGCTGTTCGCCGCGGCGAACCGTGCTGATCCGGGAATCCGTCCCGGACTGGCCCAAGGCAATTTTGCTCCTCTGCTCGGCTGGCTGCGGCCCAACGTCCACGAGCGCGCCTCCTCGGTCAGCGCTCGGACCCTGGTCACCGAGGCGACCGGCAGCCCGCTCGACGTCGGCGTCTTCGAGCGCCATCTGACGACGCGTTACCTGGAGTCTTGAGCAGCGGGTGCTCTGTCTTCACGCTCACGGCACCTGCTGGAAGCTGCGGTAGTGGTCGATGGTGATCCAGACATCGCCGCTCTCGTCGAAGATCAAGCGTTTCGCCCCGCGACGACCGCAATCTTCTTCGTCGAGATCGGCCTCGCGATAGCGCTTGGCGTCGGGAAGTGCCCGTTCGCGATTATCGAACAGATCACCGCCGATCATGCGGCCGCCGAGCCAGGGGCAGATGTCCTCGCCGGGGTGCCAGCCGAGGCCGCGGGCCTCGCGCTTGGTGACGTAAAGGTCGCCGGGCAACCCATCATGGTGATGCAGCATCGTCACGGTGCGGCGGAATTCGCGGGTATGGCGCAGTCCGACCGCCGCGGCGAAATCGTCGAGAGGATCGGCGCGGGCCGCGGCACCATCAAAATACCCCATCGCGACCAGGAAAATCGCCGCAATTACCCGCGAAGGCGTCAGTTTGGCAATCATTTCAAAACTTTCTCGGGGCATGATCTAGATCATAGCCAGGGTGGCCTCCGGTTCCCAGGATCCGCGGGCGGCTAGAACAGGGTCGCATGGTCGCACCCGTAACACCTCACGAGCCCCGCCATCGGGGTCATCACGCCGAGGGCGGCGTGGCAGGAGGTCGATATGTCGAGAATGACAGGCGTCTTTACCCTCGGCGAGGGCGAGACTTACGAAGCACCGGAAATGCTGGACCACCACGCGCAGATGCGGTTGAAGGGCAACTTGCAACAGATCGATTACAGTATCTTCGCGGCAAACCGCGAGGTCTTCCACAAGGCCATTCCCGAACTCGACCAGCAGACCATGATCCGGTTTGCCGTCGTCGTCTCGGAGCTGCGCGCGGCCTATGTCGCACGGGGCTTGGCGCTGAGCGCCGCAGGCCACGCGCCGACCGAGCAGGAGATCGCCGAGCTCGCCCTCGCACGGCAACGCTACGAGGAGATGGAGGCCGCCTTCCGCGCCACCCGCCGCTTGATCGAGCGCGGCTACAGCAAGGTTGCGCCGGCCAAACTGCGGTAGCTGGACATCCGGGCGCTGCAGCCTTATCTCCTGCAGCACCTCTTTCCCAGCAAGGACCCGGACCGTCTTGGGACGCCTCAAAATTCTCTACGGCTCGCTGCTGCTCCTGGGCGGAATCGCGCTCTATGCGCTGATCGTCGCCCTGATCGGCGTCGAGTATTTGCCGCATATCACCTGGATCGAGGCGCCATACTACCTCGTGACCGGAGTCGCCTGGGTTTGGCCGGCGGCCTACATCACCCGCTGGATGCAGGATCTGCCGCCGGTCAAGCCGCCCTTCTCCGATTGAAACGGGAAGGCATCTCGACCGGTGGTATGCCGGGAGACAAATGCATCGATCCCTAGTGCGCCCCCAGACAGATTTTCTTTGTCCGCGCGGAGAGAGACGGTAGGAAATTGTCACAAATCCATGTTAGCGTCGCGTCAACTGTAGGATCTGTCGAATAACGGGTTTGTTCAGGGAGTGTTGCGGTTTCATGCGCAGAGTTCCGAACCATCCACCCAGTAGCCAGATCCGGCCCCTCGGCCGGAGCAGTCTTCGTCGTCCCTTATTCCGCTCAGCCGAACGCAAGTTCGGCTGTTTTGTTTTTCGGGCTCAGCCCTGGCCGACGCAGGGGGTAGGATGCTGAACCTCCAGACGCTGGTCCTCAATGCCGATTTCCGGCCGCTCTCCTATAACCCCCTGTCATTGTGGTCGTGGCGCGATGCGATGACGGCGCTGATGCTGAACCGCGTCCAACTCGTCGCCAATTACGACGTTCACGCGCGCTCCCCGCGGATCTCCTATCCCGTGCCCAGTGTCGTCGCCCTGAAGCGCTACAAGAAGCTCGACGGCTTTCCGGCCTTTACCCGCTACAACATCTATCTGCGCGATCTCTTCACCTGCCAGTATTGCGCCGCCAAATTTCCGACCGAGGATCTGACCTTCGACCACGTCATCCCGCGCTCACGCAGCGGCCGGACCTCGTGGGAGAACGTCGTCGCCGCCTGCGCCCCCTGCAACTCGCGCAAGGCCGACAAGACGCCAGCCGAGGCCGGGATGGCCCTGCTCAAGCCGGCCCGCCGTCCAACCCGCACGGAACTGGCGCGGCGCCTGCCGCGAACGCTCTACAAGGACGTCCACGAGACCTGGGTCGATTATCTCTACTGGGATTCGCCGCTCGACGACGAATGAACCGACAGTAATAATCATTCTCAACTGCTCGATCTTTTCGCTTTCCTCTTCGGCGAAACTTCGGCATTGACTTCGTTGCTTGACGCAGCCGAATTTCGGTCCTTGCGTCCTCGCCACGTCGCCGCGACAGCGGTGTGTTTCATCCCATTCTCGGAGAGAACGCCCGATGTCGGCGACACCGCATCACGAACGCCATTTCCTCGGATCCGAGACCGTCCGCGACGTCGTCATCGGCATGTCCGATGGCCTGACCGTGCCTTTTGCCCTCGCTGCAGGCCTGGCCGGCACCAGCGTGACCAACCGGCTCGTCGTCGTCGCCGGCGTGGCCGAGATCGTGGCCGGCGCGATCGCGATGGGACTGGGCGGCTATCTCGCGGCGCGCACCGATTTCGCCCATTATCACGCCGAAATGCGGCGGGAACGCCGTGAGATCGATGAACTGCCGGACGAAGAGATCCGCGAGGTTGCGGAATTCCTGGAATCCCAGGGGCTCGAGCAGGACGATGCCGCGCTCGTGGTTCGTTCGCTGACCAAGGACCCGGAGAAATGGGTCCGCTTCATGATGCGTTTCGAACTCGGCCTCGAAGAGCCTGACCCGAAGCGCGCGAGCCGCAGCGCCCTGACGATCGGCGTCTCCTATATGCTCGGCGGCCTAGTGCCGTTGGTGCCTTATGCCGTCACCTTGCACAAGGGCCTCGCGCTCTCAGCCTCGTTGGTCCTGACATTGGCCGCTCTCTTCGTATTCGGCGCCGTGAAGGGCCGGCTGACCGGCGTGAAGCCGATGCTCGCCGGCATGCAGACGACAGTGATCGGCGGCCTCGCGGCCGGCGCGGCATTCTTCATCGCGCGGTTCGTATCGGGCGTCTGACGCCCCGGCCGGGGGCCGGCATATTGCTTCAGGCGGCGACGGCCATCGCGCCCCGGACCAGCTGCTGGATGAAGACTTCCATCTCGGCCGGCGGGATGCCCGCGCATTGCATCAGCGCGATGGTGTGGCCACCGCCGACATAGAGCCGTGACGCGGCACGGGCGTCGAGCTCGGCCGGCACGAGGCCCTTGGCCTTGCCCTCGGTCAGGATACGCTCGATATGCCGCTGCATCCGCTCCAGCAACTCGAGATAACGCGGCCAGGATTCGAGGCCGACCCCGGTACTCCAGTCGAGCCAGACCATGGTGATATCCGGCTTGCTGCGTGTCCCCTCGGCAAAGGTCTCGGCAATTTCGAGCAGGCTCTCATAGGGCGGCAGGCGCTTTGCCACGACCTCTTCGAACATCTCGTCGAGATACGCCTCCACCGGCGTCAGGGTCGCCGCGACGAGATCGGCGCGGGTGCGAAAATAGGCGTACACGGCCGAAACCGAGACCCCGGCGAGTGCCGCAACCTGCGAATGCGTCGCCCGGGCAATTCCGTTTTCTGCGAACACCGCCAGCGAACAAGCGATCAATTGCGGGCGTCGCTCTTCGGGATCGAGCCGGATCCGCCGTTTTACCAAGGTTTGCGACATTCATTTACCCCACGCGCCGTGACCAACCGCTGCCGACGCTCTCCGATCTTCCAGACCGCCGGCACAATCTCGTGTATGAGAATGACTCTCAACACGACTCTCCTCTAGGCTTGTCCAACCGCACGAGACAACATAAATCGCGCCCGAACAAGGCTGACCTACCTCGTCGGCACTGCATACCCGACGTCGACGTTTATCGGTCCGCGCTAAACGTCGCTCTTCGCCGCGACGGCAGCGCGGCCGATGCTGTGATAGCTGAATCCAGATGCCGCGACCTGCTGCGGATTGTAGATGTTGCGGAGGTCGACGACCACGCGTCCCTTGGCACGGCTCGCGATGCGTCCCCAGTCGAGACCGCGAAACTCGTTCCATTCCGTCATGAGCACGACGCAATCGGCACCCTCGAGCGCGCCGTAGGCGTCATTGGCGTAGGTGATGTCCGGCAACAGCTTCTTCGCCTCGAGGATGCCCTCGGGGTCATAGGCCTTAACCGTCGCGCCGGCGGCAACCAATACGGGAATGATCGCGAGGCTCGGGCTATCCCGCATATCGTCGGTATTCGGCTTGAAGGTCAGCCCCAGTACCCCGATCGTCTTGCCGGCCACCGATCCGCCGACCGCCGCGATCACGCGCTGCGCCATCTGCTTCTTGCGGCTCTCGTTGACCTCCACCACCGTCTCGATGATCGTCATCGGCGACCCGGCATCGCGCGCCGTCTTGACGAGCGCTAGGCAATCCTTCGGAAAGCACGAGCCCCCGTAGCCCGGACCGGCATGCAGGAATTTCCTGCCGATGCGGCCGTCGAGGCCGATCCCCTTGGCGACATCGGAGACATCTGCGCCGACGACTTCACACAGGCTGGCGACCTCGTTGATGAAGGTGATCTTCGCCGCGAGAAAACTGTTGGCCGCGTATTTGATCAGCTCCGAGGTCTCCAGACCCGTAAACAGGATCGGCGTCTCGAGGAGATAGAGCGGGCGGTAGAGTTCGCGCATGACCTGACGCGCCTTCTCCGAATCCGGCAAGGTGCCGATAACGACCCGATCCGGCCGCTTGAAATCCTCGATCGCGGAGCCTTCGCGAAGGAATTCCGGATTCGACACAACGTCGAAGTCGATACCGAGCCGGAGGTCCGGCCGGGCTTTGGCGATCACTTCGGCAACCTTGCGTCCGGTTCCGACCGGGACGGTCGATTTCGTGACGATCGCCGTGTAGCCGGTGATCGCATGGGCGAGCTCCTCGGCCGCGGCGAAGACATAGGATAGATCGGCGTGGCCGTCGCCGCGCCGCGACGGCGTCCCCACGGCGATGAAGACCGCATCAGCACCCCCGACGGCGGGAGCGAGCTCGGTCGAGAACGAGAGCCGGCCGGCTCGGACGTTGGCCGCAACGAGCTGTTCCAGCCCCGGCTCGTAGATCGGCATTTCGCCACGATCGAGGCGTTCGATCTTGTCGGCCGCTTTGTCGACGCAGATCACCGTCGTGCCAAAATCCGAAAAACAGGCTCCCGAGACGAGCCCCACATAGCCGGTGCCGATTACCGCGATTCGCATTGCTCAAACCCAATTTCTGGAAAGGTCACCGCATCATCACCAAGGCTGCGCGATCCGTCATGCTTTCCCAAGCAACAGAGGTGTGTAGCCATTAGGGTCGCCGAAGTCGACAGCTTCGTCAACGGCACTGCAACATAGAAAGATGACGCCTCGTGCATCCTCTGATAACCTCGCCTGACTAATGCTTCCCATGCGCGGTTGTGTTCTGAATACTTGCTATCGTAATGCTTGAGAAAATGGGTGCGTAATGAGGTCCATCTTGGTAACCGGCGGCGCCGGCTACATCGGCAGCCATACCGCACTGGCGCTCGCGGAAGCTGGCTACCGGCCAATCGTTTATGACAATCTGTCTCACGGCCATCGCTGGGCGGTGCAATGGGGCCCCCTGATCGAAGGCGACCTCAGCGACGGGGAAAAGCTGGTCGCGACGATCCGCGAATTCGATATATCCGCGGTGCTGCACTTCGCCTCGTTCATCTTCGTCGGCGAATCGATGACGGACCCCGGCAAATATTTCGCCAACAACGTCGGCGGCACCCTGTCGTTGCTCGAAGCGGTGCGTACGACGGGGGTCAAGCATCTCGTCTTCTCCTCGACGGCCGCGACGTATGGCATGCCCGAGATCGTCCCCATCACCGAGGATGCCCCCAAGGAGCCCATCAATACCTACGGCGACAGCAAGCTCATGGCCGAGAAGCTGCTCTATTGGTACGACCAGATTTTCGCGATCCGCTCGGTGGCGCTGCGCTATTTCAACGCCGCCGGCGCCGACGCCGAGGGCCGGATCGGCGAAGCTCATGATCCCGAGACCCATCTGATCCCACTGATCCTTGATGCCGTCGCCGGCCGGCGCTCGCATATCGGCGTCTACGGCACCGATTATCCCACCCCCGACGGCACCGCGATCCGCGACTATATCCATGTCAGCGATCTCGCCGAGGCGCATGTCAAGGCACTCGAATACTTGATCGCCGGCGGCGCCTCTACGGCGGTCAATCTTGGTACTGGAACGGGTTATTCGGTCGAGGAAGTGATCGCGTCAGTCGAGCGCATCACCGCCAGACCGGTGCCGAAGCGCTACGAAGCCCGGCGCCCCGGCGACCCGCCCTCGCTCGTCGCCAATGCTGATCGCGGGGCCAAGCTGCTCGATTGGAAGCCGCGGCAATCCGATATCGACACCATCGTGCGATCGGCATGGCACTGGCATCAGAGCCGCGCCCATGGCTGACCGCCATGGTCGTACCTTGTCGGGGCAGCGATGTTTGGGGGATTGCCGCAATGCCGCTGCCCGTGCTCTGATCCGCGCCGCCGCCGCGCGAGAGCCGCAGAACGGGACTTAAACGATTGGTCATCAACCGTAAAAAGACGATTTTAGTCCTGCATCTGGCGGGCCAGGTGCCGCTCGCCGGCGTTGCCTGGCAAGCCTTGCACTATGTCTTGGGCCTGCGCCGCCTCGGCTTCGACGTCTGGTATATCGAGGATTCCGGCGAGCAGGCGGTCGACCCCCGCACCGGGTTTGCGGCCGAGGACTGCGACTACAGTGTCAACTTCGTCCGCACCATGATGGAGCGCTACGATCTCGGCGACCGCTGGGCCTATTGGGACGGCAGCCGCGATCAGGTCCACGGCACGACCCGCGAGAACCTGTCCGCGCTCTATGGCAAGGCCGCCGCGATCATCAATCTGAGCGGCGCGACGCGGCTCCGCGAGGAGCACCTCGCCTGTCCGATTCGGGTCTATATCGATACCGATCCCGGTGCCGAGCTCGCCCGGATCGCCGCGGGCGACACCGTGGCCCTCGCGGCGCTCAAGGCTCACACCCATCTGTTTTCCTACGGCGAGAATCTCGGCAACGCCGACTGCCTCGTCCCCGATGGCGGCTTCGTCTGGGGCAAGACACGCGCACCTGTGCTGGTCGATCTCTGGGACGCCGGCTGCGTTCCAGCCGGCCCGTTCTTCACCTCGGTCGCCACCTGGGAGACGCGGCGGGCCGAGATGATCCTTGGTGGAACCACCTATCGCGGCTCCAAACACGTCAATTTCCTCGAATTTCTGGAACTGCCGCGGCAGTTGTTCCAGCCCTTTCGCCTCGCGATGCTGCCGCCGGGTCCGCAGATCGCAGAACGCGTTCGCGCCTGCGGCTGGGACATCGTCGATCCTATACCTCTCTCGGCCGATATGCGCGCTTATCGCGATTTCATCCTGACCTCGCGCGGCGAATTCACCGTCGCCAAGGATACCTATGTCGGTACGCGCAGTGGCTGGTTCGGAGATCGGTCCGCCTGTTATCTCGCCGCCGGGCGCCCGGTCATCACCCAGGAGACCGGTTTCTCGAGCTTCATCGAGACCGGACGAGGTCTGTTTCCATTCACCAATGTCGAGGAAGTCCGCGATGCGATCGCCCGCATCAACGGTGACTATGCCCGTCATTCGATCGGCGCGATCGAGATCGCCTACGAATATTTCGACGCCGATACGGTCCTGCGAAAATTGACGAGCGATATCGGGGTCTGACCCCGATATCGCTGGCGAGCCTCAGGTCCCGCGGCTTTGCAGGGCCGAAACCGTCAGATATTTCTCGTAGATCTCGGGATCGTTGACGTGCATGCGGTGGCCGGGGACCTCGGCCAGCTGCTCAAGCCGGGTCATGCGACCGGTCTGGACATTGTAGGCGTGGACAAGGCACCACGACCAATACGGGTCGGCACCGTCCATCACCCGCCCCTTGCCGTCGTCATAGACCGAATACGCCCCCTCGAACGACCGGAACATGTCGCCACGGCGGTCGTAGGAGACCATGACCAGCGGCAGGCCGGTGCGGGCATCGAACCAGACGTGCTTCTTGCCGATCGGCGCCCGCGGATACATGACGGGGAGTGATTCGATCACGACCGTCTCCGGAACCATCTCGACATAGGTGTCCCAGAACAGGTTGCCATTCGGGCCGCCATGGGTCGGATGCGCCCAGTTCTCGGTCTGCGATGTCCAGCCGCGCGAGACGCCGGCCAGCAGCGGGCCGCGGGCGACCACCTTGTACTCGCCCCAGGTCATGAACGGGTCGCCGGCAGCCCAGGCATCCGACAGGTAGAGCTGCGAGCCGGGATTCAGCGTTTCGAAGCGCTGATTGGTCGGGAATTTGCGAACACGCTTAAATTCCGGCAGGTAACCATAGAGCTCGGGAAACTGCGACTGGTCGTAATGCCAGATGTTCAGGAACCCCATGCCCTTCATGTCTTCGGGCTTCGACCAGATCACCGACTGGTAGCGCAGCTTGTCTTCGTGCTCGTGCATGTAGGGTTTGGGATCGAGCGTGATCCGGCCCGCGGTCGCCAACTCGGCCCAGGCGCCGGAATACTGATACAGCACGTTGCCGTGCTCATCGATGTCCTGCTCCTTGAAGGCGTAGACCGAGGAATCATGGCGCCCCCAGCTCAAGGTGTGCGCGGCGATGATTTCGATCGGGGTCTTCGGCTCGGGAAACGGGTTGCCGCCAATCCACAGCTTGCCGTCCTTGGTGACGACATTGCCCTTGGCGTCGAAGGCGCCTAGGCCCTGGTTGCGCAAGGTCGCGGCGATATAGGGCGGCGGCATGAGCTTGTTCATGTCGTGGGTGGTCGGCACCACCACCATCTTGCGACCCATCGTCTTGATCTGCATGAAACGCACGCCGTCGATCAGATCCTTGACGTAATCGACGTTGCTGGCGTCGATGGTGTCCCCGGTCTTGATCCGCCCCTTGGTATAGACGTCGACGGAGGTCAGCTCGTCAGGATAGGCCGCGGCGCTGGACCCGCTCTTGGCGAACATTGCCCAGGCCGACCCAAG
>CAIUCF010000797.1 GCA_903897565.1 uncultured Rhodospirillales bacterium
ATGGAACATTGGTCTGATGGCGACCGCCGCGCGCTCGATATGGAGACCCCGTGCTGCGGTCGGCGCGCCACGCTCAATGATCTCGATTATGTCGGGCCGCAAGGATTTGCCTGTGTCCGCTTCGAATTGATGAATCCCGGCGCCGACTTGGAACCAGAAGAGCGGCAACGGGTCGAAGCAGCCTTGGGAGCGCCCGTCCGCGTCATTTGGAGACACATCTGAAGCGTCGGAATCGAATGACATTCGTCGCATTGCGGGGCTCTTTTTCGAGCTCTTCGGCAGGCTGCTCCGCTGCGCAAGGATTCCCCGGAAGAGTCCCATCAGAGATCATGTCGGATAATTCTCGGCCAGTCCGAACGACGTGCGCCGGGCCAAAGGTTTCGACAATATGCTCGGATAAATGTGGAATGACCTCAGGGTCACCGACCGCGAGCGACGGGGTATCGGAACCCCAATAGACGGCACCGCCGGAGGCTTGCAGCAGCTCGACGACCCTCTGGTAAAAAATGGGGCCATGGAAGTAATCGAACAGGGCACCACTGAAAGCGCCGTCGATGTCGCTGTAGCTGTAGCTGACTTTAACTGCGCCGCCCGCGTAATTGATCCACTCGTCCGGGTCGTCTTTCTCGATCGTCGCGTCCCGCCACATGATCTTCCTGAAAAGCTCGAAGTCCATCGGTACGAATTCGCCGTCGCGGAAGCGGGAGAGCAAGAGATAAAAGCTCATGCCCCGCTCCTGTCGCTTGCCGATCGGAAAGCTTTCACCGTTGTGGTCTGGGGCTGGAAGCGCGTCACAATCATTTCGGTTTCGGATCCCACATCACATCCACGTTGGTGAGATCGAACTCTACGACCATCTCTCGAATCTTATTGGCGACGGGCAGTTCCGAAACATGCCATTCGACCCGACGATCGCGCGCCGCCGTGGATTGTCGAAACAATTCTTGTATAATTCCGGCTTCAGCCTTTTTGGACCACCAATTGCGTTCCTTATCGAGAAATTGAGCATATTCATCTTTCGCTTCTAGCATATTGCCGGTTTCCGGATCGCAACCGTCGAAGACTACGCCCCTCAACCATACTCCAAGCCCTCGAGGCAGGCCGGTAACCCATTCCTGATAGGCTCTGGCCTTCTCTGATGCTCCATGTCGAGCGTCCAGTCCCGGATCGGGGCAGAGTTTCGGCCTTGCCTTAGGCAGCAGATCCGCAAGCCGTACAACGGTCCAATCCGTATCATACTGGTCGGGAAGCTTTTCTGCCGCACTCTTCTGGATCGTGAAAGCGTCCGGATCAATGACGAGATGGCCGGCCACAGCTCGGGCTATAGGGTGATGGTTAGCGTAATAGACACCGTCGAGTCCGACATGAGCGTCGACGAGAGGCATCTTAACGTCGCCGATTTGCGTCGAGAGCACGAGACGTCCGGCTTCCTCGTCCCAGTGATAGGACCAACCCTCATGACCCGGGATCTCGCCTTCGCTGACCGAGCTGTCCCCCGGTGACGGGATGAACACGAGGCCCAGTGCTGCGACGGCACCGATGGCGCCGACGGTGGCGGTGGAAGCGAATTTCGACAGTGCTGCGAGGGTTGTCTCGCCGATCTCCGGTGACAGGAACGATCCTGCGGCGTCGGCCAGCCTCCCCGATGCCACCGCGGCAGTTGCGCCGACTGCACCTATCGATCCTATCGATGTCGTCTCCGCCATCCCGGCGCCGGCAGCGCCATCGGTCCAACGACCGCTGGGGCGACCGCTTCCCTGCGGCACCCGGGGCTCGGTGTCGTAATAGGCCTTCTCCAGGCGATCGAGCGGCGCTGGATCTAGATCGAGTGCGCGCAGGATGTCACGGGGTGCGACGCCCTCGTCCATCAGCCCTTCCGCCATGAATAGGCGGTAGGCCGCATCCTCGGGGTCGCTGAGCCGAGATAGACCGGTCAGCGCGAGATGGATCTGCGCCAAGCAGGCTTCGCCGCGCGCCCATTGGTCTCCGGCGCGGCGAAGATGGTCGAGGACGCCGAGCGCGATCGGTTGCCGGTATGCGGCGGCAAGAAGGGCAAGGATCCGAGTTTCCCTTCCATCGAGATCGAGGCCGCGCCCGAGCCAAGAATCGCCGGCCATCTGGGCGAGGATCGTGCCGGCACCGAGTTCGAGCCGGTCTTCGACGAACTGCATGACGGGGTGGGCGACGCCCGGCCGTCTCTGCTCAAGCCAGGATCGCTGGCGTTCCGTAATGAGCATTCATCCTCCGAAAATCGGCGCGTGCGCCTCCTTCAAGAGTGAACACTTCTAGCAAAACGGGACTGAAATGTCAAGAACGAAACAAGAACATACCTTACCCCGCCACTTCTCCCGCCAGCTTGACGTCCCAGTAGAACGGTCGCATCTCGGCGAGTTTGTCGCCTTCGAATTTCCAGACCTCGAGCACCGGCATCGAGAAGCCCTTGCCGGTGGTCTTGCCGGTGGTGGTGAAGTGGAGATGGGCGACGACGCGTTCATCGGAGGCGGTGAAATCGACGATCTCGATGCCCCATTTGGAGAAGTACTTCTCCGAGAAATCGGAGATCAGCCGCTTCACCCCGGCCGGGCCGGCGAAGCTGCCGCGATAGGGCAGGGGCTCGGATTCGATCAGCACGAAGCCGGGCGTGATCAACTCGGCCATCTTGGCCTCGTCGAGCGCGAGAATGGCGCCGTACATCGCCTTGACCCGCTCGATCATCTCAGGTTGGCTGAGTTTGGACATGGTTTGCTCCAGTTTCTTGTTGTTTTGGGCGGTGGAACGCTCAGCGAGAGCGTTGCTGCGCCGAGACGAACGCGCGCAAGACAGCATTGATCCGGCTCTGATAGCCGCGCCCGGATTGCTTGAAATAGGCCAGCACGTCGTGATCGATCCGCATGTTCAAAACGGCCTTGCGTTCGGGCAGTTCGATCGAGGCGGAATCCCAGTCCATGACCATGCCCGCCTCGTCGGGATCCGCTGCGATCCCGGCGTCGACCTCTGCTCCGGTAACGCTCTCGGCTTTTGTCCAGTCGGTCGCGCTCAGGCCGTCGGCCCTCATCCGGGCGAGTTCGTCAGCCGTGAACTGCGCGATATCGGACTTCCTCGCCATCGCTCGATCTCCTGAAAGAAATAATCCGCCGATTATCGCCACGCCAAGTCCAGACGACCGAATAGAGTTTCGATCCAATCACGGCGATCGTCAGGGTTCGGGCCTCGCCTTTGTGTGTCGCCGGAACGTGCAACGCGGGGCGGCCGTCAAAGACGACCACCGCATCGATGAAATCCAGCCCACGCTCTGCGAGCGTCCA
>CAIUCF010000798.1 GCA_903897565.1 uncultured Rhodospirillales bacterium
CCCTGGATTCCCGCCTTCGCGGGAATGACGAAGGGGGGGTGCCCTCAGGTCAGCACACCGCCGCCGTCGACGGTGACCATCTGGCCGGTGCCGTAGGTCTGTTTCATCAGGTAGAGATAGGTCTCGGCGATCTCCGACGCCTCGCCGACCTTGCCGGTCAGCAATTTGCCGCCGAGATCGGCGAACAGGGCTTCGCGGTCGGATTCCGGCATGCCGTTCCACATCTCGGTGCGCACCACGCCGGGCGAGACGATGTTGACGCGGATCGGGGCGAGTTCGACGGCGAGCGCACGGGTCATCGCCTCCATGGCGCCGAGCAGGCTCGCCGGCACGACCCAGCCCTTGAACGGGCGCTGCGAGGCGATGCCGGTGGTCAGCACGATCGAGCCGCCGGCGCGGATCAGCGGCGCGCCGTATTTGGCGGCGGTCATCGCGCCCCAGACCCGGACATCATAAGCGCGCTTGGCATCGGCGATGCTGATGGCCGAAAAATCGCCGAGCAGCAGCGCGTCGCCTGCCGTGTAGACGAGATGATCGAAGGCGCCGACTTGGCCGAACAGGTCTTTGATCTGGCCTTCATGGGTGAAGTCGCAGGTATAGCCGGTGGTGCCCTTGGGCAGCAGCGACAGCGCCCGGTCGACGCGCGCTTGCCGTCCCGAGGCGACGACGAGTTGGGCGCCTTCAGCACCGGCAGCCTGCGCCGCGGCGAAGCCGAGCCCCGAGGTGCCGCCGAGCACGACGATGCGTTTGTCCTTCAATGATGCCATGGTTGCCTCCATCGGTGGTTGTTCGTGATACGCGCGCGCCTGTCAGCTCCTCCCCGTCATTGCGAGAAGCGGAGCGACGAAGCAATCCAGAGCGAGCGGTGGCTCTGGATTGCTTCGCTGCGCTCGCAATGACGGCAAAGGCTATGGGTGATGGGTCCTCTTAAGGCTTCCGGACCGCGATCGCCTCGATCTCGACCATCATGCTCGGCAGCGCCATGGCGGTGACCTGGAAGGCGGCGCGGGCGGGGAGGTTGGGCTGGCTCGGGGTGCCGAAGAACTCGCGATAGGCCTTCATCATGCCCGCGAAATCCATCTTGCCGGTCTTGGGGTCGCCGACCATGAACACATGCATCTGCACGATGTCGCCGAGGCCGAGATGCATCGACGCCAGTTCGGCGGCCAGTTTCTTGATCTCACTGCGGGTCTGGGATTCGGTATCGACCGCCTTGTCGGCCGGGTCGGGGCCGACACCGGCGAGGTAGATCGTCGAATACCCGGCCGGGACCTCGACGGCCGAGGAGATCGGGAAATTGCCTGCCGGGTGGCGGATCACGCCGTCGGCATGGGCGGCGGTGGCGGCGAGCAACAGCGCGGCGGCCAGACTTGCGGTCGGCTTCTTCATGAGGATCAGTGCTCCATGGTCGGGGACGGGCGGCGCAGGGCCGCGACGTCGGCGGGCGTGACGGGCGGTTTGTCGTCATTGCCGAGATGGCTGCGGATATAGCTCACCACCGCGGCGATCTGGGCGTCGTTCAGCATCGCGCTGAACCATGGCATGTCGCCATGACCGTTCAGCACCATGGTGATGGGATAATCGGCGTCGGCAAGTTTGCTGTTCCTCGC
>CAIUCF010000799.1 GCA_903897565.1 uncultured Rhodospirillales bacterium
CAGCCGGCGCCGCCGACCTTGACGGTGATCGAGACCCCACGCCAGCACCAGGAGCCGAGCTTCACCCCGGTGATCGCGCAGGCCGTTCGCCGTGACGCCGAGCCGGCGCCGCTCAACAACTTCATCAATGCCCGCCAGCCCACCGCGGCGGAAGCCCCGCCGGTTGCCGTGGCGGAGACCCCGGTTGCCGCAGCCCCGGTGGCACCCGCCGTCGATACCCGGCTGGCCGGCCAGGTGCAGAACGACAGCTTCATCCCGCCGCGGCCGGTTGCCGCCGCCCCGGGAGCCTACGTCAATCGCGCCAACGCCGCGCCGGCCGAGCCGAACCCGGCCGCCAAGCCGGCGCCTCGGGCGCAGCCGAGCCTGCTGCAGCGGATCATCGGCGCTGGCCGCGCCGCACCTGCGCCGCAAGCCCCGATCGCGCCGCGCGGCCCCGCCCAGACCGCGCCACGCTTCGATGCGCCGAGTGCGATCCCCAACCCCGCGGCCGAGAGCTTCGAGGACGACCTGCACGATATCCCGGCGTTCCTGCGTCGCCAGGCAAACTAAAGCGTATTCAAGGGCTTTCGGGGCGACGTGCAGAAATGCGCGTCGCCCCGATTGTTAACCGGGCATGTTGATTGTGGCTCGACAAGGATGCGAGGAACGCCCGGCAAGCGTCTGATATCAAAGGTATTACTGTACGGCCGCATTGCAACAATCTGTAACAAAGAGTGATTTGTCGATTCCACGCCCCAGCCGTTATTCATAGGGTGCGCCAAAAGCGCGGTAACGCGTCGGAGAGACTATGCATAAATCCGGTTTTGCTGCTCAGCACACGCTGAAGGCCCCGATCCATTGCACCGGGGTTGGCCTGCATACGGGTGTAAGCGCAACGGTAACGCTGGAGCCCGCGGCGATTGATACGGGCATCGTGTTCCGGATCGCCAATGATCAGGGCCGCACCGTCGATATCCCCGCCCATTGGTCCAACGTCGTCGAGTCGCCGCTGTGCACGACCTTGACGGATCGCAACGGCGCCACGGTCATGACGATCGAACATCTGATGGCGGCGCTCAACGGCTGCGGCATCGACAACGCCATCATCTCCGTCGCCGGACCCGAGGTGCCGATCATGGACGGCTCCGCCGCGCCCTTCGTGTTCCTGATCGAATGCGCCGGCAGCGTGCCGCAGACGGCGCCGCGCCGCGCGATCCGCGTGCTGAAGACCATCCGCGTCGGCGACGACCTCTCCTGGGCGTCGCTCGAGCCGGCGGACATCGCTTCGGTCGAATGCTCGATCGACTTCGACAGCAAGGCGATCGCCCGCCAATCCGGCGTCGTCAGCGTCGATGCCGCGGCCTTCAAGAGCGAGATCAGCCGCGCCCGCACCTTTGGTTTCCTCAAGGATGTCGACCGGTTGCGCGCCGCTGGCCGCGCGCTGGGCGGCTCGCTCGACAATGTCGTCGTGATCGACGGCGATACCGTGCTGAACGAGGGAGGCTTGCGCTACGACGACGAGTTCGTCCGCCACAAGCTGCTCGACGCGATCGGCGATCTCTACCTCGCCGGCGGTCCGCTGCTCGGCAAGTTCCGCTCGAGCCGTCCCAGCCACGCCCTGACCCGGCGCCTGCTGGAAGCGGTCTTCACCGATCGCGCCGCCAGCAGCTCGGAGCCGATCGAGTCGATCGACGCCGTCGCACCGGCCGAACTCGGGTGGTATCCGACGAGCCGCGCGCTGTCGGCCTGACCGGAACCGCGAATCCCGGTTTGCCGCCGATAAGGAAGTTCGCCCCAGCGCCGAATCTTGTGCTAAGAGACCGGGATAGGCTGCCCGCATCGACGGGTTGGCGCGACTGCATGGGACGAGGAATCGTTTGAAGCGTATGGCTCAGTATCGTTTTGGCCGTTCGGCCGGCTGGCTTTCGGTAAGCCGTCTGGGAGCGCTCGCGTTCTCGCTCATCCTCGTCCTCGGGCAGACCGCCTGTCATCAAGCGCCCGTGCAGAGCCTCGACGATCTTCCTGTCGAGAAGCTCTACAATCAGGGCGTCGATATGACGAACAAGAAGTTCTACAAGCGCGCCGCCGAAATCTTCGACAAGGTCGATGCCAATTACCCCTATTCGGTGTGGGCGACGCGGGCCGAGCTGATGATCGGCTTCGACAAGTATCAGGATTCGGATTACGACGGCGCCGTCGTTGCGCTCGACCATTTCGTCCAGCTGCATCCCGGCAATCGCGACGCGCCCTACGCCTATTATCTCAAGGCGATCTGCTACTACGAACAGATCACCGATATCGGCCGCGACCAGGGCGCAACCGAGGATGCGCAGAAGGCGCTCCAGGAAGTCATCGATCGCTACCCGGACACCGAGTACGCGCGTGACGCCCGTATCAAGCTCAGCCTGACGCGCGACCATCTCGCCGGCAAGGAGATGGAGATCGGTCGTTATTATGAAAAGCACGGCCAGTACATCGCCGCCATCAGCCGCTATCGCAATGTCGTCGCCAATTTCCAGACCACGACCCACGTGCCCGAGGCGCTGGCCCGGCTCGTCGAGAGTTACGTCGCCATCGGCCTGCCCGATGAAGCCCGCAAGAACGCCGCCGTGCTCGGCTATAATTACCCCGACAGCAGCTGGTACAAGGATTCCTACGATCTCCTCGTCCACAAGCACGTGCTGAGCGCCGATTCGACCGCCAAGGAGCCCTGGTACAAGCGGATGGTCGAGTAAGACCGAGCTCTCGAGTGCCGTAGGGCGGAACAGCGCAGCGCATTCCGCCGGTAGGGCCGGGCGATCGACCAACGCCTAAGTGGCGGAAGGCGCTACGCTTTTCCGCCTTACGCGACCGCAGCTCCCGCGCCGGCCCTGACGATCCTAAGCCCGCGCCCCCAGTGGCCCGTCGCGCACTGGCATCCCCCGCGGTTCGGCGGTATTGTCTCGATCCCATGCTGCTGAGCTTGACGATTCGCGATGTCGTGCTGATTGATCGGCTCGATCTCGCCTTCCCCCCGCATCTGTCCGTCCTGACCGGGGAGACCGGCGCCGGCAAGTCGATTCTGCTCGACGCGCTCGGCCTCGCGCTCGGCTTTCGCGCCGAAAGCGGCATGGTCCGCCGCGGCGCCGCCCAGGCCCAGGTCGCGGCCGTGTTCGACCTCTCCGCCCAACACCCCGCCCGCGCCATCCTCGCCGAGCAGGGCATCGAGGCCGAGGACAGTCTCGTGCTGCGCCGGATCGTCAACGCCGATGGCCGCTCGCGCGGCTTCGTCAACGATCAGCCCGCGAGCATCGGCCTGCTGCGCCAGCTCGGCGAGACGTTGGTCGAAATCCAGGGACAGTTTGAACAGCACGGCCTGCTCGACCCCGCGACCCATCGCGGATTGCTCGATGCTTTCTCGGCTCGTCCCGACGCCGTTGCCGCCGTTCGCGACGGCTGGCTGGCCTGGCGCGATGCCCGCGCGGCGCTGCGCAGCGCCGAAGACCGGCTCGCGCAGGCGCGCGCCGAAGAAGATTACCTGCGCCACACCCTGGCCGAACTCGACGCCATGGCGCCGCAACCGGGCGAAGAGACGGTGCTGGCGGAAAAGCGCGCCCGGCTGACCCATGTCGCCCAGGTCGCCGAGGCCACCGAGACAGCGGTCAGCGAGATTTCCGGGGATCGAGGCGCCTTGCGCAGTCTCGCGAATGCAGCACGGGTGCTGGAGCGGGTGCGTGACAAGGCGGGGCAGCGTCTTGACGCCGGCATCGCCGCGCTCGAGCGCGCCTTGATCGAGACCGAGGAATGCGCAGCGCTGCTGGAAGCTTCGGCCGCCGACGACGAGGGCGGTTCCGACCGCATCGACCAGATCGAGGAGCGGCTGTTCGCGCTGCGTGCGCTCGCCCGCAAGCATCACGTCGCGATCGACGCCCTGGTCGATGTCCAGCGCGATACCGCGGAGAAACTGGCCGCGATCGAACTCGGCGACGGCGCCCTTAAGAAGCTTGCCGCCGAGGAACGGCGTTCATGGACCGCGTTCGCCGCGGCCTGCCGCGAGCTGAGCACGATCCGCGCGGCGGCGGCGGTCAAGCTCGATCAGGCGATCCAGGCGGAACTGCCGCCGCTCAAGCTCGACCGCGCCCGCTTCACGACGCAGCTGACCGCGCTTGATGACCAGGATTGGGGCGCCGAGGGCGGCGAGAGCGTGAGCTTCCTGGTCGCAACCAATCCGGGATCGGCGCCCGGCACGCTCGGCAAGATCGCTTCGGGCGGGGAGCTGTCGCGCTTCCTGCTGGCACTCAAGCTGGTGCTGGCCCGGCTTTCCAGCGTGCCGACGATCGTGTTCGACGAGGTCGACAGCGGCATCGGCGGTGCGGTTGCGGCGGCGGTCGGGGAGCGGTTGCAGCGGCTCGGTCGCGAGCTGCAGGTCCTGGTCGTCACCCATTCGCCGCAGGTCGCGGCACGCGGCGAGAATCACTGGCGGGTCGCCAAGGAGGTGCGCGGCGAGGTCACGGTGACCAGGGTCGAAGCGCTCGCCCCCGAACAACGCCAGGAGGAAATTGCCCGCATGCTGTCCGGCGCCGAAGTCACCATCGAGGCCCGTGCCGCCGCCGATCGGCTGCTCGCCAGCGCCCTCGTCGAGCCCGCGGCCTGATCGTGGCAGCGTCGGATATCCGCCACCACGGCGATGCGGTCGAGACGCTGTCGGCTGAGCAGGCCGCGGCCGCCCACCAGGATCTCGCGGCGGCGATCCGCCGTCACCGCGAGCGCTACTACACCCACAGCGATCCTGAGATCACCGACGCCGAGTATGATGCGCTCGAGACGCGGCTGCAGGCGATCGAAGAGCGTTTCCCGGAATTGGCCGCCGCCGACAGCCCGACGCAGACCGTCGGTGCCACGCCGGCCGATGGCTTTAGCAAAGTCCGCCACGTGGTGCCGATGCTGTCGCTCGGCAATGCCTTCGACGCCAATGACGTCGCCGATTTTCTCAGCGGCATCCGCAATTTCCTGCGCGAATTTCGCGATGATCCGGACCTGCCGATCGAATTGCTCGCCGAGTTGAAGATCGACGGGCTGTCGTGCTCCCTGCGTTACGAGCATGGCCGGCTGGTGCAGGCGGCGACGCGCGGCGACGGCCAGGAAGGCGAGGACGTAACATCCAACGTCCGCACCATCGCCGACGTGCCGCATGTCCTGAAAGGGCCAGCGCCCGAGATCGTCGAGGTCCGCGGCGAGGTCTATATGAGCGATGCCGATTTCCTCAGCCTCAACGCCCGGCAGCAGGAAGCCGGCGCCAAGATCTTCGCCAATCCCCGCAACGCCGCGGCCGGCAGCCTGCGCCAGCTCGACTCCGCGATCACGAAATCGCGGCCCTTGCGGTTTTTCGCCTATGCCTGGGGCGAGATCTCCGAGCCGTTGGGGACGACCCAGGTCGAGTGTCGGGCGCGCCTCGCCTCGTTCGGCTTCCACCTCAACGAGCCGAGCCGTCTGGTCGCCGGCGGCGTCGAGATCATGGATTTCTACAACGAGATTCAGAACCGCCGGCCCAATCTCGGCTTCACCATCGACGGGCTGGTCTACAAGGTAAACCGGCTCGACCTGCAGCAGCGACTCGGCTTCGTGTCGCGCGCGCCGCGCTGGGCGATCGCGCATAAATTCCCGCCCGAGCAGAGCCGCACCCGGATACAGGGCATCACCATCCAGGTCGGCCGCACCGGCACGCTCACCCCGGTCGCCGAACTGGTGCCGATCAACGTCGGCGGCGTCATCGTCAGCCGCGCCACGCTCCATAACGAGGATTACATCGCGGCCAAGGATATCCGCGTCGGCGATCTCGTCGTCGTCCAGCGCGCCGGCGACGTCATCCCACAGGTCGTGAGCGTGGTGCCGGACCAGCGCCCCGAGGATTCGCAGCCCTTCGCGATGCCCGAGACCTGTCCGGTCTGCGGCAGCCATGCCGTACGCGAGGACGGCGAGGCGGCGCGGCGATGCACCGGCGGATTGATCTGCCGCGCCCAGATGGTCGAGCGCCTGAAGCATTTCGTCGCCCGCGACGCCTTCGACATCGAGGGGCTTGGCGGCGAGACCATCGAGAAATTCCACGAAGAAGGCTTGATCACCTCGCCGGCCAGCATCTTCCGCCTCACCGTCGACAGCATCATGTTCTCGCCCGACAAGATCCTGCGGCGCCGCGGCTGGGGCCGGCAGAGCGCGAGCAATCTCGTCGCCGGTATCGACGCCCGCCGGACGATCGGCCTCGACCGCTTCATCCTCGCGCTCGGCATCCGCCAGACCGGACAGCAGACCGCGCGCCTGCTCGCCCGTCATTACGGCGCGCTCGCCCGCTTTCGCGCCGAGATGGTGGCCGCTGCCGACCACGACAGCGAAGCCTGGGCCAATCTGCTCGCGATTGACGGCATCGGCGAGGACACAGCGCAGGACATCGTCGATTTCTTCGCCGAGCCGCATAACGGCGAGGTGCTCGACGATCTCCTCAAAGAGGTCACCGTCGAGGATTTCGTCGCGCCCGCCC
>CAIUCF010000800.1 GCA_903897565.1 uncultured Rhodospirillales bacterium
GTGCCGTCGCGCTCGGCGAATAGAGGAAACCACGATCATGACACTCGATTATGAGACCCTGCGGGTCATCTGGTGGCTGCTGCTCGGCGTGCTGCTCACCGGTTTCGCGATCATGGACGGCTTCGATCTCGGCACCGGCATCCTGTTGCCCTTCGTCGGCCGCAGCGACGCCGAACGCCGCGTCGTCATCAACACGGTCGGCCCGGTCTGGGAAGGCAATCAGGTTTGGCTCGTCCTCGGCGCGGGGGCGATCTTCGCCGCCTGGCCGTTGATCTACGCCGTCGCCTTCTCGGGTTTCTACCTGGCGATGTTCCTGGTGTTGTGCTCGCTGATCCTGCGGCCCGTCGGCTTCAAGTATCGCAGCAAGATGCCCGGTGCGACCTGGCGATCGACGTGGGACTGGCTGCTGTTCGTCGGCGGCTTCGTGCCGGCGCTGATCTTCGGCGTGGCGATGGGCAACGCCCTCGAGGGCGCGCCCTTCCGCTTCGACGAGACCATGCGGATGGTCTATGAGGGCAATCTGTTCGGCTTGCTCAATCCCTACGCCATCCTCTGCGGGCTGGTATCGGTGACGATGCTGACCCTGCATGGCGGCGCCTATCTCGCGCTCAAGACCGAGGGCGTCGTCGCCGCACGGGCCAGCCGGTTGGGCACCCTTGCCGGGGTCGCCCTGATCGTGCTGTTCGCCGCCGCCGGCGCCTGGACCGCCTATGGCATCGAGGGTTATCGCATCGTCGGGAGTATTGCCCATGATGCGGCTTCGAACCCGCTCGCCAAGACGGTGACGCGGGCGACCGGCGCCTGGCTCGACAATTACAAGGCCATGCCGTTTACCCTCGTGGCCCCGGCTCTGGGGTTCGTCGGGGCGATGCTCGGCGTCCTCGGCCTCGGCGGCGGCAAGCCGATCCTCGGCTTCATCGGCAGCACCACGGCGGTCATCGGTGTGGTGGCGACGGCGGGGGTCAGCATGTTCCCGTTCATCCTGCCGTCCTCCCTCGACCTCAGCAGCAGTCTGACGGTCTGGGACGCGTCATCGAGCAAGACCACGTTGATCGTCATGCTGGTCGCGGCGGTCATCTTCGTGCCGATCATCCTGGCCTACACCGCCTATGTCTACAACGTGGTCTGGGGCAAGGTGACGACGACGACCGTCGAAGCCGACCACATGAGCTATTGAGACAAGGGAGAACGAACGATGTGGTACTTCAGCTGGATTCTCGGCGTCGGCCTCGCCGCCGCTTTCGCCATCCTCAACGCGATGTGGTTCGAAGTCGTCGATATCGACGATCGCCTCAAGAACCCCAAACGCGGCTGAGCCGCGGCGCGATTGCTTGAGAAAAGCCCGGAACCGTGATGGTTCCGGGCTTCTTTCGTTACAGGTCGAGCACCAGCCGTGACGACACCGCGCGCGAGACGCAGACCGTCATCTGGCGATTGAGGGCGCGCTCGGCGTCGGTCAAGACCGAGTCGCGATGCTCGGGCACGCCGTCGAGCACGGGGGTCAGGCAGGAGCCGCAAATGCCTTGGGTGCAGGTGCAGATCACGGCGACGTTGTTGGCATGCAGGACATCGAGCAGGTTCTCGTCGGCGGCGACAGTCAGCACCCGTTTGCTGCGCGCCAGCTCGACCTCGAAGGGCCGGTTCTCGGTCCGGGTGGCGGCGCGGGGGACGAAGGTCTCGGAGAACACGCATTTGTCCGGCCAGCCGAGGCTGCGGGCGCCGTCGATCACGCTGGCCATGAAGCCGGCGGGACCGCAGACGTGCAGCAGCGAACCGGGGCTGTAGCGTCCGGCGATCGCGGCCGCCGCGGCGCGGTTGCGACCGTCGCCCTCGTCGAGATGAAGCTGGACGCGGTCGCCGAACCACACGCGAAGCGCGTCGTGGAACGGCACGCGGGCCTCCCGCCGGGCAAAGACATGAAGAATGAAGGGCAGGCCGGCATGATCGAGAGCATGGGCCATCGCCAGCAGCGGCGTGAGCCCGATCCCCCCAGCGACGAGGACGTGGCCGGTATGGGCCGCCTCGAGGGGGAAGTGATTGCGGGGCGCGCTGATCCGCAGGCTTGCGCCGGCCTTGATGCCGTCGTGCAACCGTCGCGAGCCGCCACGGCCCGCAGCCTCGCGTTTGACGGCGATCCGGTAATGATCGTGCTCGGCCGGGGGGTTGCACAGCGAATACTGACGGACCAATCCGGGCGCGATCTCGACATCGATATGGGCGCCGGCGTCGAAGCGCGGCCAGGAAGCCTGGCCGGCCGGCTCGAGATCGAAGGCGAGGACGTCCTCGGCGACCGGTGTCACGGTGGTGACGCGGGCATCGAGCCAGGTCGCCGAGCCCTCGCGCGGGGGCAGGACGAGGTCGCGGGTTTCGGTGAACAGAGTTCGTGTCGGGATGCCCTGCGCCTCGAACAGGTGGCGTCCGATCTGCCAGGCCTCGTGATAGCGGTAGAACGGCAGCGACGGGGCGAAGTGGTGGACACAATGCTTGGCCTGGCCGAGCAGCAGGACACGGAGCCAGCCGGGCACGAGCAGGCGGACGGTCGTCTGGAATGGTGCTTCCTCCCAGGTGACGTGGGCCGGGTGCTGAATATGGGCAAACAGGAAGGCGACGGTAAACATGCCGAGCCGCTGCGGGATGAGCCAGCACAGCAGGAACTCACGCCAATAGGGTGAACTCAGAAAGACCACGTGAAGCGCTACGTAGAACAGGATCGAGGTGGCGAAGATGCGGCGCTCAGCGACCGGGCGCTGCCACCAGTGTGCGAAATACCAGCGGGTCCAGACGACGTCGATGCCGCCGAGGATGAACGGCAGCTGCCAGAACGGCGCCGTCACCATGATGTCGTCGGGGTCGCGGGTCGGCGAGCCGGTGTGGCGGTGATGTTCGAGATGAAGATAGCGATAGCTGCCCGTCGTGATCCCGGGGATCAGCAGCAGGCAGGAGATCGTACCGAGGATATCGTTGAGGCGGCGGTTGCTCGAAAGCGAACGATGGGTGGCGTCATGCAGAGGTGTGAACGACAGATAGACCGCGAAGGCGTTGATCAGGATCATCGCCGGCCAGAGAAGGACGCCGTGCAGGAATCCCGCGGTACCGAATGCGAACAGCGCGAAGGCCAGCAAGATCAGGCCGATCTCCATCGGCGCAACCAGCGGGATCGTCGTCAGCGGGCGGAAGCGGGGGTCGCGGACCACCTGCTCCAAAACCTCCCGGGTTGATGTACTGAAGGCGAAAGCCATGCTGCGTTCCCTGACTGACGGGAGACGCGCTGCGGCGATCCCTCCGATTTCTTATTGTGTAATGGCACAATAAGAAATCGGAGGGATTTGTCAACCGGCCAGCGCGGTCTCGATCGCTGCGATCAGGCGGGACGAAGTCGGCCCCACCATCGAGGGATACCAGGCGATCAGGCGGCCGTCGCGTCCGATCAGGTATTTATGGAAATTCCAGGCCGGCGCGCCACCGCGGCCGGAAGCGCCGCGAGCCCAATCATAGAGCGGATGGGCTCCGCTGCCGCTGACCATCTGCTTGGCCAGCAGGGGGAAGGTCACGCCGTAGCGGGTCTGGCAGAATTCCCGGATATCGGCGTTCGGCTTCGGATCCTGGCCGCCGAAATCATTCGAGGGGATGCCGAGGACGACGAGGCCGCGGTCGTTGAAGCGGTCGAACAGCTCCTGGAGCCCGGCATATTGTCCGGTGAAGCCGCAGGCCGAAGCGGTATTGACGGCGAGGACCACCTTGCCGCGCAGGGTCGCGGGATCGATTGCCACGCCGTCGATTCCGGGCAGCGGCAGGCTGCCCCAGTCGATCGGCGCCGCGGCGGCATCGACTCCGGGTTTGGCGAGCCCGGCCGCCACGGCGAGAGAAGCCAGCAAGTCGAGCAGCGGCGTCATGTTGGTTCTCCTGCCATCATTGCCGCCGTTCTACGCGCTCTTCGTCACGCAGGATCACGTAGACGGGGTCTTCGGTGCCGACGACGCGAACGACTGACCGGCGGATCGCCTCGCGTCCCTTGTCGAGGTCGACGACCACGGTGATCGACAGCGCGTGGCCGATGATGCCGCTGCCGCTGCTGCCGCCGCCGCCGCCGACGCCGTTGCCGCCACCACCACTGCTGCCGCCGGGCACCTTGGATAACGCAGCCAGCCGCGGATCCGACTCATCTGGTGGCACGTCGCCGGGGCCGGGTCCCGCTGCCGGCGCGGCTCCTGCTCCGGCACCCGCGCTGGAATCGATCGAGGTCTGGCCCGGCGGCGGCGAGTAGGGGATGCCCCTGTCGCGCCCGGCGATGACGTCGATGGCCTTCTGGCGGTCGAGACCCGGCAGGGTCAACAGCGCGGCCAGCGGCGCCGTCGCGGGGTCGATCTGCTTGCGTCCCGAATACACCGTGATCCCCGAGGCGATCTGGTCATAGACCTCGGGCGTCATGCCGTCGACGAGGCGCAACTCGTCGATCGTCTGAAACGGCGCATGGCGGCTGTGATAGGCATAGCCGAGCCCCTGGTATTCGACCGGGACGATGTTGGCCTTGGCGGAGAGCTTAGGGTTCGAGCGCCAGTCGATGATGTGGTTGGTCAGATCCTCGATATCGGCGCCGCTCAGATCGGTCGGTTTCAGCAAGGCCGTCAGCGTGTCCTTGTTGGCCAGGTTGATGTCGACCTTACCGGTCTCGTCCTGAATCGCGACGGTGATGACATGGCCGTCGAAGCGGACGATTTCCGGGGTGCCGTCACGCCGCCAGCGCGCCTTCTTCGGTTCCGCCAGGGCATCGGCACCGGGCTTCTTGCCGCCGCCGACACTGGCGAAGGCGCCGGCGACAGCACGGGCGAGCGCGGCGTCTTCGATCGCGTTGCGGCGCAGGGTGTCGACCCCGTCATAGGCCTGGCGCTGCGACGCCTTGGAGCCCGCCAGCATCGCGGCCGCAACCACGCCGAGAATCATCACCGCCCACAGCACCAGCAGGAGCGCGAAGCCCCGCTGGCGCGGTACCGCCGCGGCGTCGGTCACCGCCGCGGGCCTACTGGCTGCGCAGGATCGGCGCGGTGGCGGCCATCTCGCGCCGCAGGCCCGCCCGGAAATCGGGGTGCGAAATCGAGATGAGGGCCTCCCCGCGCTCGCGCAGGCTCTTGCCGTGGAGGTTCACCGCGCCGTACTCGGTCGCCACCCAGTGCA
>CAIUCF010000801.1 GCA_903897565.1 uncultured Rhodospirillales bacterium
CATGAACCGCAAGCACACGGCGCGGGACTACCTGACCCTGATCGAGCGCTTCCGCGCGGCGCGGCCGGACATTGCGTTCTCGTCGGACTTCATCGTCGGCTTTCCCGGCGAGACCGAGGAGGATTTCCAGGCAACGCTCGATCTGGTCGCACAGGTCGACTTCGCCCAGGCCTTCTCGTTCCGCTACTCGCCGCGCCCCGGCACGCCGGCGGCGCTGCTGGAGGCGCAGGTGCCCGAGGATGTCGCGATGGCGCGGCTTTACCGTCTCCAGGCCCTGTTAGAAGAACAGCAGCGTCGCTTCAACCGCGCCCGGATCGGCCGCACCCTGCCGGTGCTGTTCGAAAAGCCCGGCCGCCACCCCGGGCAGTTGATCGGCCGCAGCCCCTGGCTGCAAGGTGTCCATGCCAGCGCCCCGGAGAGCCTGATCGGCCAGGTCGTCGCGGTGCGAATCACCGATTCCTCGCTCAACTCGCTGGCCGGCGCGCTGGTCCAAGACGAAAGCCACGCCGCATGACCTCGCCCGTGATCCCGGAGCCCGTCGCCGCGCCGCGTGAGCTGCCGCCGCTCGACAGCCTGCGGACCTCGATGCAGTTCGACGACAATGCCCTGCTGTCGCGGCTGTTCGGCGAGCGCGACATCAATCTCGAACGCATCGAGCGCGAATTGGGCGTGACCCTCGCCTCGCGTGGCAATCAGGTGACCATCTCCGGCCCGGCCTCTGCGATCGAGCTCGCGCGCACGGTGATGGGCGGTCTCTACGACAAGCTGCGCCGCGGCCAGGATATCGACATCGCCGAAATCGACGCCGCCATCCGCATGGCGCGGGCCGCCGAGGCCGGCGGCACCTTGGCGCTGTTCGGCGACACGCCGTCGATCCGCACCCGCAAGCGCCAGATCACGGCGCGCACGCCGCAGCAGGCCCGCTATATCCAGCTCCTGAAGGAGAAGGAGATGGTGTTCGGCCTCGGCCCCGCCGGCACCGGCAAGACCTATCTCGCCGTCGCCGCCGCCGTCGACATGCTGATGAGCGGCCAGGTCCAGCGCATCATCCTGTCCCGTCCGGCGGTCGAGGCCGGCGAACGCCTCGGATTCCTGCCCGGCGATCTCAAGGACAAGGTCGATCCCTATCTCCGCCCGCTCTACGACGCGCTGCACGACATGCTGCCGGGCGAGCAGGTGGTCAAGCGCCTGGCCAGCGGCGATATCGAGGTCGCGCCGCTCGCCTTCATGCGCGGCCGCACCCTGGCCCGCGCCTTCGTCATCCTCGATGAGGCGCAGAACACCACGACCGTGCAGATGAAGATGTTCCTGACCCGGCTCGGCGAGGGCTCGCGCATGGTCATCACCGGCGATCTCAGCCAGATCGACCTGCCGCGCGGTACGCGGTCGGGGCTCAGCGAGGCCCTCGAGACGGTGAGCGGCATCGAGGAGATCGGCATCGTCCGCTTCGGCGACGCCGATGTCGTGCGTCATTCCCTGGTCGCGCGCATCGTTCGCGCCTATGACGCCCGCGAGCGCGGCCGCCGCGATGCCCATCCCGACGCGGAGACGCCGTGACCCCGCTGCTGCCCCATGACGGCCTGACGGTCTCGCTCGATATCCCGCATCAGCCGTGGCTCGAAGCGCTGCCCAATGTCGAGGCCTTGGTCGAAACCGCGATCCTGGCCTGCCTGCATCGTGCCTGTCCGGCCCTGGACGAGGCGGAGATCAGCATCGTCCTGGTCGATGACGCGACCCAGCGCATCCTCAACGAGACCTGGCGCGAGAAGGATCGCCCGACCAACGTGCTGTCGTTTCCGGCGACCGATACGCTTGCCGGTGCGGTGCCGCAGCGCGAATTCCCCGGCGTGCCGCTCAGCCTCGGCGATATCTCGCTCGCCTTCGAGACCATCTGCGCCGAGGCCGAGGAGCAGGGCAAATCGCTCGACGACCACCTGGTCCATCTCGTCGTCCATGGCGTTCTCCACCTGCTGGGGTATGATCATCTCGTCGAGGCGGATGCGGCGGTGATGGAAGCGCTGGAAATTGCTATCCTCGCCGGCATCGGCATCAAGGATCCCTACGACGTGAACAGCGAACGGGAGAGCGAGGGGTGAGCGACACTTCGGCGACCAGATCCGGGCCGCCGGCCGGCGACGGCGAACCGCGAAGTCTGAGTTTCTGGGAACGTCTGCGGCGCTGGGGCGGCCTCACCGAGGGCGAAGACGACGACGCGCCGAGCCTGCCCGAAGGCGCCGAGCCGCTCGACAAGCACGAGCGCGCGCTGATGCACAACGTGCTGCGCCTGCGCGAATTGACGGCCTGGGACGTCATGGTGCCGCGGGTCGACATCATCGGCATCGACGCGACCGCTGATTTCGCCGAGCTGGTCGCCCTGATGGTCGAAGAGGGCCATTCCCGGCTGCCGGTCTATCACGATGATCTCGACCACATCATCGGCATGGTCCATGTCAAGGACGTGCTGGGCGCCATGGCGACCGGCCTCACCCCGGCGATCGCCGAGATCATGCGCAAGATCCTGCCCGTCGCGCCGACCGCCCGGGTCCTCGACCTGCTGACTCAGATGCGCACCCAGCGCGTCCACATGGCCTTCGTCGTCGACGAGTTCGGCGGCATCGACGGGTTGATCACGATCGAGGATCTGGTCGAGGAGATCGTCGGCGAAATCGAGGACGAGCACGACGAGACCAGCCGGCCTTCGGTCATCATGCGGCCCGATGGCAGCGTGATCGCCGATGCCCGCACCCCGATCGAAGAGCTCGAGACGCTGTTCGACCTCCAGCTCCTGACCGACGAGACCGCCGAGGAAGTCGATACCGCCGGCGGGTTGTGCTTCATGCTCGCGGGCCGGGTGCCGGCGCGCGGGGAGATCATCGAACATCCGCTCGGCCTCGCCTTCGAAGTGCTCGAAGCCGACCAGCGCCGCATCAAGCGCCTCCGCATTCGTCGCATCACGCCGGCCGACCCCAACGGCAATGCGGTTTGACACCGCGACCGCGACCAACGCGGCCGTCGGTCCCATGAGCCGGCTGCGCCGGCTTGCCCTCGGACTCGGAAGCCTTGCCGGCTGGCGGCGCTGGCTGGCGGGAATTCTGCTCGGTCTGGTCACTGCGACGGCCATGCCGCCGCTCAACCTCGTCCCGGTCCTGGTCATCGGCTTTCCCGGACTGATCTGGCTGATCGACGGCGCCCGCACCCGACGCCAGGCCGCCGGCGATGGCTGGCGCTTCGCCTTCGGCTTCTTCGTCCCGGTGCTGTACTGGACGACGCTGTCGCTGTTCGTCGATATCGCCCAGTTCTGGGTCCTGGTGCCGTTCGCCCTGTTCGGCCTGCCCGCCTTCCTGGCACTCGGGCCCGCGGCGGCGGCGGCAATCGCCCGCAGCGTCCCGGCCGCCGGCAACAATCGCATCCTCGTCTTCGTCGCAACCTACAGCGCCCTGGACTGGGGCCGCGGTCATGCCCCGTTCGGCGGCTTCCCGTGGGCGCTGATGGGCTATGCCTGGTCTGCCGATGCGCTGCCGCTGCTCGCCGTCCTGCAATCGACCGCCCTGTTCGGCATCTACGGCCTGACGCTGGTGACAGTGCTGGTCGCCTGCCTGCCGGCGCGGCTCGGCCATGCCGGCGCGCCGCGCGCACTGCGGCTCAGCCCCGCGATCGGCCTCGTGCCGCTGGCGGCATTGGCGCTCTGGGGTGGCCTGAGGCTGGCCCACGGCCCCGACCCGCTGCTCCCAGGCGCCAAGATCCGCATTGTCCAGCCGGACAATCCTCAGCTCGCCGAATGGAGCCCGCGGGTCGCCGCACAAGATGCCGTCAGGCTGCTCACCCTCGCCGTCCAACCGGGCGGCCATCAGGTCGCAGCCCAGATCTGGCCGGAAGCCGCGATCGACTTCTTCATCAATCGCGATAGCGAGGCCCGCGAGGCTGTCGGCAGGGCGGCGCCGACCGGCGGCGTCGTCCTGTTCGGCACCATGCGCGCCGGCGACCATGGCGACGAAGCCTGGAATAGCGTGGCCGCGGTCGATGCCACCGGCCGCCTGCTCGCCACCTACGACAAGGTCCATCTCGTCCCGTTCGGCGAATACGTGCCGCTGCGCTCGATCCTGCGGTTCAGTCAGATCGTGACCCAGCGGCTCGACTTCGCCACCGGACCCGGTCCCAGCACGCTCGTGCTGCCGAATCTGCCGCCGGTCAGCCCGATCATCTGCTACGAGGCGATCTTTCCCCACGCCGTGGTCGACGAGGCCAACCGGCCAGGCTGGATCGTCAACGTCACCAACGATGCCTGGTTCGGCACCTCGATCGGGCCCCGCCAGCATTTCGCCATTACCCGGGTGCGGGCGGTCGAAGAGGGGCTGCCGCTGGTGCGCGCCGGCAATTCCGGGATTTCTGCGATCATCGATCCGCATGGCCGGGTGCTCTCGCGCATCGAACTCGGCCAGCGCGGCATTCTCGATGGCGTGCTGCCCCGGGCGCTGCCGCGCGCGACCGCCTATGCGCGTCACGGCGACGCGATCTACGCCGCGATGCTACTCGCCCTGCTGATCGCCGTCAGACTCAATTCCCGGCGGATTCGAGCGAGATAGAATGCCGCGCCCAACATATCAGCGGAATCGAACACTTGACGACAGCCCTCACCCTATCCGACAAGCTTCGAGGACAGCGACCGTCATGACGCGCATACACGAATGCATCCGCCCCCGGGTTCTCTTGCAACAGCCGAAAAGGGACTGACCTTGGCTCACACCGATTATATCTTTACGAGCGAGTCCGTAGGCGAAGGCCATCCGGACAAGGTTTGCGACCGGATCTCCGACACGATCGTCGATATCTATCTCGCAGCCGACCCCTATTCGCGTATCGCGGTCGAAACACTGGCGACCACCAATCGGGTCGTCCTCGCCGGCGAGGTCCGTGGTCCCGCTTCGGTGACCAAGGAAGTGCTGATCGAGGGTGCCCGCCGCGCGATCCGCGAGATCGGCTACGAGCAGGAAGGCTTCCACTGGAAGAAGGCCGAGATCGATTGCTACGTCCACGAGCAGTCCGCCGATATCGCGCAGGGCGTCGATTCCAAGGACAATAAGGACGAAGGCGCCGGCGACCAGGGCATCATGTTCGGCTACGCCGTGCGCGAGACCGACGTGCTCATGCCCGCCCCGATCTATTATTCGCACAACATCCTGAAATCGATGGCCGAAGCCCGCCACGCCGGCGAGACCCGCTTCGGGCCCGACGCCAAGAGCCAGGTGAGCCTGCAATACGTCAACGGCAAGCCGGTCGGCGCGACCTCGGTGGTCGTCTCGACCCAGCATGCCGAATCCGCCACGTCCGAAGAAATCCGCGAATTGGTGCGGCCCCATGTGCTGGCGCAGCTCCCGGAAGGCTGGATGTGCGACGAGGCCCATTTCTACGTCAATCCGACGGGCCGCTTCGTCATCGGCGGCCCGGATGGTGACGCCGGCCTGACCGGCCGCAAGATCATCGTCGACACCTATGGCGGTGCCGCGCCCCACGGCGGCGGCGCCTTCTCCGGCAAGGATCCGACCAAGGTCGATCGTTCGGCCGCGTATGCCGCGCGCTACCTCGCCAAGAACGTCGTCGGCGCCGGTCTCGCCGATCGCTGCACGATCCAGCTCGCCTACGCCATCGGCGTCTCGCATCCGCTGGCCGTGTATATCGACACCCATGGCACCGGCCAGATCGACGAGGATGCATTGTCCAAGACATTGCAGGAACTCGTCAGCCTGACGCCGCGCGGCATCCGCACCCATCTCGGCCTCAACAAGCCTATCTACGCGCGGACCTCGAGCTATGGCCATTTCGGCCGCACGCCCGACGCCGATGGCGGTTTCTGCTGGGAGAAGCTCGATCTCGTCGACGCGCTGAAGAGCCGCTTCGCGTAAGTTGAACGGGCAGCGTCAAGGCTGCCCGTCCCTTTTTGAGTCGTCATCCCCGCGAAGGCGGGGATCCATCGGTCAGCCGTCGCGGCCCGAGGATCCTGGATTCCCGCATTCGCGGGAATGACGGGTGTTTTTTGGGTGAGGCAAGACAATGCCC
>CAIUCF010000802.1 GCA_903897565.1 uncultured Rhodospirillales bacterium
CCCAGCCCGGAAAACAGCCAGAACAGCGCACGCGGCCGCTCGCCGCCCCGCAGCACCGCGAACAGCGCCGACGCCAGCGGCAGCAGGCCGAGAAAGACGATCGAATGCGCCGAATTCAGATGGCGCAGCGCCAGCGCCGTCAGCAGCGGAAAGCCGATGACCACGCCGGCCGCGACGACCAGCAGCGGCAGGACATCGCCGCGCCCGGGCCGCGCCTGGCGCGACGCCAGCAGCAGCGTCGCCGCCAACAGCGCCGCGATCGTCGCCCGCGCCACCGTCAGGAACAGCGGATCGAAATCCGCCACCGCCGCCCGCGTCGCCGGCAGCGATCCGCTGAAAATCAGCACGCCCAGAGATCCGTTGAGCCAACCACTCGTCGTCTTGTTCATGTCATCCTGCCTCTCTGGTGCCGATATCGGCGGAAGTGCGGGGTTTCTCCAGAGACAGATGAGGACACTTATGGCAAACTGTACTGATGACGACTTCAGTACAGATGGACAACAATACCGGCGCCTTGTTGCTGGTCGACCGGGTGATGCAGGCGATCCGGGGACGGATCGCGGCGCGTTCCCTGGCGCCGGGCGCGAAGCTGCCCTCGATCCGCGGCCTTGCCGAGGCCATGCAGGTCTCCAAATCGACCGTGGTCGAAGGCTATGACCGTCTGGCCGCCGAGGGCGTGATCCAGGCGCGACGCGGCGCCGGTTTCTTCGTCGTCGGGCACGCCGCGCCGCTCGCCCTCACCAAGCTGAGCCCTGCCTTCGATCGGGCGATCGATCCGCTGTGGGTCTCGCGGCAATCGCTCGAAGGCGACGAGACGGTGCTCAAGCCCGGCTGCGGCTGGCTGCCGTCGGCGTGGCTGCCGCAGGCAAGCACGCGGCGCGTATTAAGGGCCCTGGCGCGCGGCACCGACACCGCGATTGCCGATTACGCGACTCCGCTCGGCCACGCGCCGCTCCGCCAGGTCATCGCCCGCCGCCTCGGGGAGCGCGGCGTCGAGGCGCCGCCCGATCAAATCCTGATCACCGAATCGGGAACCCATACAATCGATCTGCTGTGCCGGTTCTTCCTGGAACCGGGCGACACGGTACTCGTCGACGACCCCTGCTACTTCAATTTCCGCGCGCGGCTCCAGGCCCACCGCGCCACCGTGGTCGGCGTGCCGTATACCCCGGCCGGCCCTGATATCGCTCTGTTCGAGCAGGCGCTGCAAACCCACCGTCCCAGGCTCTACATCACCAATTCGGCGATCCACAATCCAACCGGGGCGACACTCTCACCCGTAGTCGCCCATCGCCTGCTGCGGCTCGCCGAGCAGCATGATCTGCTGATCATCGAGGATGATATCTTCGCCGATCTCGAATACGAGCCGGCGCCACGGCTCGCCGCCTTCGACGGCCTCGATCGCGTCATCCAGATCGGCAGTTTTTCCAAGACGCTGTCCGCCGCCCTCCGCTGCGGCTATGTCGCGACCCGCGCCGACTGGATCGAGGGCTTGATCGATCTGAAGATCGCCACCTCCTTCGGCGGCAACCGGTTTGCCGCCGAATTCGTGCACGGCGTCCTGACCGATGGCGGCTACCGTCGGCACCTTGACGGCATGCGCGAGCAACTGGCCAGCGCGATGAGCGTGACAGCCAAGCGCCTCAAGGCGATCGGGATCGAACCCTGGATCGAGCCGCGCGCCGGGATGTTCCTGTGGTGTCGCCTGCCCGACGGCTTCGATGCAGCGGAGATCGCGCGGCTGGCCTTGCGTGAGAACATCGTGCTGGCGCCGGGCAATGTGTTCAGCGTATCGCAGAGCGCGGGCAGCTTCCTGCGCTTCAACGCCGCCCAGTCGGCCGATCCCCGGATCTTCGAGATGTTGAAACGCGTATTAGCCGGATCCCGCTAGGCCGGAACCCCGCGGGTCGTCGAATGCTCGAAATGCAGCGCCTCGCCGGGATGGGCGAAGGCGAAGGCGGCATGGGCCGCTTGGGCCGCTTCGGCGAAACCGGTCAGGATCAGTTTGAGCTTGTGCGGATAGCTGGCGACGTCGCCGACCGCGAAGATGCCCGGGACAGCGGTCGCACCAGTCGTCGGGTCGATCGGGATTTGGTTGCGTTCTAGATTGAGGCCCCAATCCGCGATCGGGCCGAGTTCGGTCGACAGGCCGAAGAACGGCAGCAGGACATCGGCCTCGAGCACGCGCTCGGCACCGTCGAGATCGCTGACGACGACCTGACGGAGCTTGCCGTCCTCGCCCTTCAGCGCGTGAAGCTGATAGGGCGTGACCAGCTCGATCGCGCCGTCCGCGACCAGCTGCTGGAGGCGTGCTGCGCTCTCCGGGGCGGCGCGGAATTTCGGCCGACGGTGCACCACCATCACTTCGGCCGCGACTGGCGCGAGCGAGAGCGCCCAGTCGACGGCGGAATCGCCGCCGCCGGCGATCACGACGCGGAGATCACGGAACGCCTCGCGGCGGCTGACGAGGTAGAATACGCTCTTGCCCTCGAAGCTCTCGATACCGTCGAGCGGCGGCCGGTTCGGGCCGAAGGCGCCGGCGCCGGCGGCAATGATCACCGCGCGAGCGGTGATCACGGTGCCGCGTGCGGTCGCGACGCGAAAGCGTCCATCCTCGAGCTTGGCCAAGCCGGTGGTCTGCTCACCGAGATGGTATTCGGGGTGGAAGGGCGCCGCCTGGTCCGAGAGATGGCGGACCAGATCCTGGGCATCGACCGCGGGGAAGCCCGGCACGTCATAGATCGGCTTTTCCGGGTAGAGCGCCGCGCATTGCCCGCCGATCGCGCCGAGCGCGTCGATGACATGGCATTTCATCCGCAGCATCCCACACTGGAAGACGGCAAACAGGCCGACCGGTCCAGCGCCGATGATGACGATATCTGTTTCGTGGCTGGTCATGTCTAGCGCCGCACCGTCTCGATATTGTCGCAGTACCAGGCATAGGCGCGCCGGAACCCGGTCTCCAGATCGGTCGGCGCGCGCCAACCGAGCGCATTGATCCGCTCGACCTTCATGACCTTGCGCGGCATGCCGTCGGGTTTGGAGAGATCATGCACGACCCGACCCTCATAACCGGCGATCCGCACGACCAGATCGGCGAGCTCGCGAATCGAGATATCGATGCCGGTGCCGACATTGATGTGACCGTCTTCCGAATAGTGCTTCAGCAGGAAGACCAGGCCGTCGGCGAGATCGTCGGCAAACAAAAATTCCCGGCGCGGCGTGCCGGTCCCCCAGATCACGAGTTCCGGCGCATTTTCCTGCTTGGCGCGATGAACCTTGGCGATCATCGCCGCGGCGACATGGCCTTGAATCAGGTCGAAATTATCATCGGGACCGTAGAGATTGGTCGGCATCGCCGCGATGAAGTCGCAGCCGTATTGGCGCCGATAGGCCTGGCACATCTTGATGCCGGCGATCTTGGCGATGGCGTACCATTCGTTGGTCGGCTCCAACGGTCCCGTCAGCAGGGAATCCTCCGCCATCGGCTGCGGCGCCTCGCGCGGATAGATGCAGGACGAGCCGAGAAACAACAGCTTGCGGACGCCGGCCTGGTAGGCGCCGTGGATGATGTTCTGCTGAATGCCGAGATTGTCGGCGATGAATTCGGCCGGGCGCGTGCTGTTGGCATGGATGCCGCCGACGGTCGCCGCCGCCAGAATGACGACGTCGGGACGGTGGGCGTCGAGCCAGCGTTCGACCGGCTCCTGGCGGCGCAGATCGAGCTCGGCGCGGGTGGCGGTCAGGATCGTACAACCCTCGCGCGGCAACCGACGCAGCAGCGCCGAGCCGACCGTGCCGCGATGACCGGCGACCCAGACCTTCAGCCCCTCGAGGGACAGCTCACTCGCGGCCATGACGGCGACTCTCCGCTTCGAGGGCGATGACCTCGAGATCGGATTCGACCATCTCGCGC
>CAIUCF010000803.1 GCA_903897565.1 uncultured Rhodospirillales bacterium
GCCGGGATACCATGCCTCGATCACCGCCGCCGCCTTGTCGAGCCAGGGCATCAGGATCGGGCCGCCGGTCTCGAGTACGACGATCGTCCTCGGATTGGCGGCGACCACCGCTGCGATAGTCGCATCCTGACCCTCAGGCAAGGACAGGTCGGGGGCATCGTCACCCTCCTCCATCCATTTCGTGGCGAACACGATGGCGATATCGGCACGCCGCGCGAGATCGGCCGCGGAGGATGGATAGGTGCCGTTGTCATAGGCGAGTTCGATGCCTGGGGCCTCCTTCAGGATCGCGCGATAGGGCGAAGACGGGTGATACATCGCCCGCCGCATGAAATCCTTCTCGGGATGCTCGGTGCCCAACAGCTCGACCAGCGCCGGCCCCGATGCCGGGATCACCTGCGACGAGCCGCCGCCGGATATCACGCCGATATCGGCGTGCCCACCGATGATCGCGATCCGCTGCGGCCGCTTGGCGAGCGGCAGGATGCCGTGGCGGTTCTTCAACAACACGATCCCCGCTGCCGCGACCTCGCGGGCAATCCTGCCGTCGGCCTCGGCGTCGATCGGCGTCACGCTGCCAGGATGATCGATGGCGCCGACGGCATAGAGGGAACGCAGGACCCGCCGCGCCATATCGTCGAGCCGTGCCTGATAGGCGCGGTCGCGGGCCGCAGCATCGCCGAGCGGCGTCGCGAAGAATACCGCCGGATCGAGCTGCGCGCTCGACTGCTGGTCGAGACCGTGGAGGGCCGCATCGAGCGTGTGGACGGCCCCCCAATCCGACATTACCCATCCCGGATAGTGCCAGTCGGCCTTCAGCACCTTGTTGAGGAGGATATCGTTCTCGCAAGCATAGGGGCCGTTGACACGGTTGTAGCCGCACATCACCGCGCCGGGCCGACCCTGCTCCACCGCGATCTCGAAGGCGAGCAGGTCGCTTTCCCGAGCAGCGGCTTCGTCGATCCGGGCATCGAGAACGTTGCGGCCGGTCTCCTGGTCGTTGAGCGCGAAATGCTTCACCGTCGAGACGATGTGCTGATCCTGGGTACCACGGACCCCGGCCCCGGCCATGACCCCGGTCAGCAGCGGATCTTCGCCGAGATATTCGAAATTGCGGCCGCCCCGCGGGTCGCGGGTCAGATTGGCGCCGCCGCCGAGCAGGACGTTGAACCCCTTGTGCCGCGCTTCCTGGCCAACCATGGCGCCGGCGCGATAGGCGAGGTCGGGATTCCAGGTCGCTGCAATGGCCAGGCCGGAGGGCAGCGGCGTCGCGCCGTCGTGGCGCAGGCCCATGATCCAGGCGATCCCGAGCGTGGCGTCGGTTTCGGTCAGGGCCGGAATGCCGAGCCGCGGTACGCCGGCGACATAGCCGGCCGAGAACACCGCTCCGGGCGGGATCACCTTTCCACCGGAGTCGAATCCCGGCATGACGCCATGGAGCAGCGTCAGCTTTTCCGCGGTCGTCATTTGCGCCAGCACGGCCTCGGCGCGGCGATCGGGCGAAAGCGGCGACGCCGTCGCGCTGGCAGCAGTGTCTGCGGCGATGCTCGGACCGGAGCAGATGAGTAACGCGGTGAGGCCGGCCGCCAGCACGGCGACGATCGAACGGCGTGTCACGACAAGGACATGGTTGGAAGACGCGGAAGTTATGGGGTTGCAGACAGGCTTTCAGTCTCTAAGACAGAATTGCCGGCGTGACTACGTCGAACACGCGGCGTAGCCGCAGGCGGCGCATTGGTTGCACCCCTCGCGATGGAGCAATGTCCCGGCACCGCATTCGGGACAGGTTCCGGCCTCGACCACGACGGCCTCAGGCACGCTCAGCGAGAGGACGCTGCCGGTAACCGCGTTCGGGCGATAGGTCGTGCAGCCCTTGCAGCCGAGATCGAAGGCCCGCAGGTACACGTCGCTGAAGGCCTCGAAGGGAAAATCGGCCGGGACGTTGATCGTCTTCGAGATCGAGCTGTCGACACCTTGCTGGGCTGCGGCCTGCATCTGCAGGTGATCCTCGGGACTCAGGCTCGACACGTCGACGAAGGTCTCGGGCAGCGCGATATCGTCCCCCATCATCGCGCGAAACCGGCGATAGGCATCGTCTTCCACCCGCTCGAGGTGCCGTTGACCGTCGGGTAACAGGACGGTGCGGTCATAGCTGCGCGCGAAGATCGGCTCGATCCCGGACGAGACATTATTGGCGAACAGCGAAATCGTGCCGGTCGGCGCGATCGACGTCAGGAGGGCATTGCGGATGCCGTGACGCGCGATCAGGTCGCGGACGCGGGCGGATCGCGCCTGGACCATCGGGGCCGCGAGAAAACCTTCGCGCTCGAACAAGGCAAAGGGCCCCTTCTCCGCTGCCAGCAACGCTGAGGCCTCGTAGGCGGCATCGCAGATTCGCCCGAGCCACTCGCGGGTCAGGCTGACCGCCTCGGCCGAGCCGTAGCGGATGCCGCAGGCGACCAAGGTGTCGGCAAGACCTGTGACGCCGAGCCCGATCCGGCGCTTGCGATGCGCTTCCACCTCCTGCTCCGGCAAAGGGAATCGCGAAATCTCGATGACATTGTCGAGCAGCCGAACGGCAGTCGGGACGAGGGCCAGCAACGCGTCGAGATCGAGGCGCGCCTCGGGGGTAAACGGCGCGACGACGAAGCGCGTGAGGTTCAGCGAACCGAGAAGACAAGCGCCATAAGGCGGCAAGGGCTGCTCGCCGCAGGGGTTGGTCGCGGCGATCGTCTCGCAATAGCCGAGATTATTGCCGGCGTTGATCCGATCGATGAAGAGGACGCCGGGCTCGGCGTAGTCGTAGGTCGCGCGCATCAGCCGCTGCCAGAGCGCGCGCGCCCGTAATGTCCTGTAGATCCGGCCGCCGAAGACCAGCGGCCAGGCCGCATCGGCACGGACGGCGGCGATGAAGGCGTCGCTCACGAGCACCGAGAGATTGAAGTTGGTCAGGCGACCGGGTTCGCGCTTGGCGTCGATGAGCGCTTCGATATCGGGATGATCGCAGCGCAGGGTCGCCATCATCGCGCCGCGGCGCGACCCGGCGCTCATGATCGTCCGGCACATTGCGTTCCAGACTTCCATGAACGAGACCGGACCTGATGCGTCGGCCCCGACTCCGAGCACCGGTGCGCCGGCCGGGCGCAAGGTCGAGAAGTCGTAGCCAATCCCGCCGCCCTGCTGCAGGGTCAGCGCCGCCTCGCGCAGATGGCTGAAAATCCCCGACATCGTGTCGGGGATCGTCCCCATGACGAAACAGTTGAACAAGGTCACGTCGCGAGTCGTGCCGGCGCCGGCAAGGATGCGCCCGCCCGGCAAAAACCGGAAATCGCGCATCGCCGCGAGGAACTCGGATCGCCAATGGATCGGGTCGGCTTCGACAGCCGCGACGGCAGAAGCGACTCGTTGCCAGGTGTCTTCGACGGTGTTGTCCACAGCATGGCCGTCCGGCGTTTTGAGCCGGTATTTCATGTCCCAGATCTGCCTGGAAATCGTCGTCAACTCGTTCATCGCTACCTGGACACGAAATAAGGTTTGATCAGGGTATTTGTTCCTTTTTCGTTCTATCCGGAGCCGGTCGTCAAGGCAACTGCCGAGTTCGTCGAGTTCCCCGGATTACACCGCCCCTTCACCAAACTGATCACAGAGTTATCCACAGCCGATATCATCATCGCGCAGCGTATTTCCCCCTGCCTTCGGCAACGAGGCGGTCCGTCGTGGATTCGATCGACTCCTCCAGTTGCCGCATCGCCAGCCGCCGGTCGAGGCCCGGCGCAATTGCGGGGAGTATCTCTATGACCACCCGACCAGGCCGTTTGTCGAACAACCCGCGTCGCCAGAAGAGACCGGAATTGAGAGCGACGGGGACCAGCGGCACCGACAATTGCGCATACAGCGCCGCGACACCCGGATGATACGGCAGCTTGACGCCGATCTCGCCGCGGGTGCCTTCGGGAAATATGGCAATCGGACGCGCCGCGGCAACCGCATCCCGCGCCTGGCTGATCATGCTCTTCATGGCAGCGGCACCGGCGGAACGCTCGATCGCAATCATGCCGACCGCGCCGAGATACCAGCCGAACACCGGAACCTTGAGAAGCTCGCGCTTCAAGACCACGGCCGGGTCCTTGAGAATCTGGTTGAGCAGGAAGGTCTCGAAGGCAGCTTGGTGCTTGAGGGCCACGATCGCCGGCCCGGACGGCAGATTTTCCGCCCCTCTGATCTCGTAGGAAATTCCCGTCGTCAGCCGCAGCCACAGCAAGGTGCCGTGCGCCCAGAGCCAACTCAGGCGTCGCGTCATCACCCGCGACAGCAGGCAGGGCAAGCCGAGCAGGCCCAGCACGAGGGTCCAGCACACCCAGCCGAGCTGGAACATCAATGCACCCACGACTCTCATGATAGGCTTCCGGAAGGCAGGAGATAAGGCGCCATTCCGGGAAAGGATCGCAACA
>CAIUCF010000804.1 GCA_903897565.1 uncultured Rhodospirillales bacterium
CTTCCACGACGACGAGGGTCAACTGATCCAGAGTTCGCAACAGGCCGCCGCCGAGTTGCATGACCTCTTCGAGAACGACGTGCTGCAGGATGCGCGTCGCCCCGCCGCCGAGTAGCGCGACTTACGTTCGCTGCTGCACCAACGCGTTCAGCTGGGACAGCTTCGCCGCGATGAACTCGGCCGGCGAGGGGGTGAGCCCCAGCGCCGCCAGGCTATAGAGTGCGACGTCGCCCAGCAGCAGGAGCGATTGCAGCAGGGCGAAGGCGATCGCGAGATCGGCGCCGATCCCAGGGTGGCGTCGCGCGGCGCGCAGCACCGCCACGATCGCGAGGACGGCGAAGCTCGCCATCGCCAGCCCACAGAGGAGATAGAGGAGGTATCCCCATCCGCGCGCCGAAATACCGGCCTCCATCCCCGAATCGGCGAGCGAGCCGAGCAGAAAGGCGCCGAAACCCGGGAGCAGCAAGGTCGAGCGCGCGACCCCGAGTTCGCCGCGCCAGGCGCTGCCGATCCACGCCAGCACGACCCGGTCAGCTCCGCGATTTTGCCGCGAAGGGCTGCGGAATCCGGGCGGCGCCCTGGAAAGCCAGCATCCAGCCGGGATATTCCCCGGGCAAGGCGCTCACCCCGTCAAGCGCGGCGATATCCTCGGCCGCTAGCGAGAGTGTGGTCACGGCAAGATTGTCCTCGAGCTGTTCGGTGGTCTTCGCGCCGACGATCAGGGAGGTGACATGGGGTTTGCTCAGCACCCAGGCGAGGGCAACCCGGGCGACCGAGACCCCAAGGCGATCGGCGATACCGCGCATCGCATCGACCACGTTCCAGGCGCGGTCCAGATTCACCGGTGGGAAGTCGAACACGGTGCGGCGGGAATCATTGGGGCCGCCATGGCGTGAGAACTTGCCGGACAGCAGTCCGCCGGCGAGCGGGCTCCAGACCATCAGGCCGAGGCCCTGATCCTTGAGCAGCGGCACGATCTCGCGTTCGATGTCGCGGCCGGCGATCGAGTAGTAGGCCTGCAGGCTGGCAATGCGGTTCCAACCGTGACGCTCGGCGATGCCGAGGCCCTTCATGATGTGCCAGGCCGGCCAGTTCGAACAGCCGATATAGCGAATCAGGCCTTCGGAGACGAGATCGTCGAGCGCGCGCAGGGTCTCCTCGATCGGGGTGACCGCGTCGAAGCCGTGAATTTGATAGAGGTCGATATGATCGGTGCCGAGCCGGTCGAGGCTCGCCTTGACCGCGTCCATCAGATGACCGCGCGAGGCGCCACGATCATTGGGACCGGCGCCCATCACGCCGAAGGCCTTGGTGGCGATGACCACGCTTTCCCGCCGCACGCCGAGATTTTTCAGGGATTGGCCGAGCATTCGTTCCGAATTGCCTTCGGAGTAGACATCGGCGGTATCGATGAAATTGACGCCCGCCGCCAGCGCGGTTTCGACCAGACGATCGGCGTCGCCCTGCTCGACCCGGCCGATTGCCTGCCAGCGATCGGCGCC
>CAIUCF010000805.1 GCA_903897565.1 uncultured Rhodospirillales bacterium
ACGCCGATGCCCGCCAACTCGCCGAGGCCGAGAAGCCCGGCCTTGCGTCGATCGCCCGACGCGGTCGGGTCGGCTTGACGGCGACGCTCTACAAGACCGACGCGTTCCTTGCCGCCCATCCCTTCGGCAATGTCCCCGCCGCGTTTGCGCCCGACGGCACCGGCGTGTTCGAGTCCAACAGCATCATGCGCGCCGTCGCCAGAATCGGCGCCGCGCGCTGCCAGCTCTATGGCGACGATCCCTATTCATCCTCGCGGATCGACGGCTTCCTCGACGTCACCCTGATGTTCGCCCGCGAGGTCCAGCTCTATGTCCTGGCGCTGCGCGGCAAGCGCATCGACGCGGCACTCCACGCCAGCACGACGCAGGGCTTCGCGACCTACCTCGCCGGGATCGAGCAGACGCTTGCTGGCGGCCGCGAATTTCTCGCCGGAGATGCCCTGACGCTCGCGGATATTGCGTTTTTTGCCGAACTGGCCCTGCTGCATAACGAATACCATCACGGCGACCAACTTCGGGACCATGGTCTCCAACCATTCCTCGGCGAGGCGACGTTCTCCGCCTATCCGCGCAGTTTTGATCATTTCGCGAAACTCCGCCGTCACGAAGCATTCGCCCCGGATGTCGAAGACTATCTCAGCCATTTTCCCGCGATCGTAAAAACCCGATGACGGAATGTTGGCTCCTCGTCTATGTTGCGACCGCAGTCTTGTAGAGATCGACAATAAATAATCCGTCTCTACAATATAACGTCTTTCAACAAAATGATCGAGGAACCACGCCGATGAAGATGCTCAATTCCTTTGGACCGAATCCCCGGATGCTTCGCATGTTCCTGGCCGAGAAGGGCATCGAGCTCCCGATGGTCCAGCTCGACCTGCTCGGCGGTGAAAACCGCGGCGCGGCCTATACCAGCAAGAACCCGGGCGGCCAGACGCCGGCGCTCGAGCTTGATGACGGCACCGTGATCGCCGAGACAGTCGCGATGTGCGAGTACCTCGAAGAGCTGCATCCGACCCCGGCGCTGATCGGTTCGACGCCGAAGGAGCGTGCGATCACCCGCATGAACATCCGTCGCGTCGAGCTGAATGTGACCGAGTTCATGTATAATGGCTTCCGCTTTTCCGAGGGCCTCGGCCTGTTCAAGGACCGCATGCTCTGCGTTCCCGAGGCGGCGCCCGGTCTCAAGGCGAAGGCCAAGGAAGGCATGGCGCTGATCGACAAGCTGCTGGAAGGCAAGCAGTTCATCTGCGGCGATAAGATCACCGTCGCCGACCTGATCCTGTATTGCTGCACGGATTTCGCCGCCGGCGTCGGCCAGACGATCGATCCCTCGCTCAAGAACCTGACCGCCTGGTTCGCCCGCGTCAACGCCCGGCCGAGCGCCACCGCCTCGCTGTCCCCGGGTTGGGACCAGGTCGGGATGCGCGGCTAAGCATCTTTGTAGGTCTCGCGTGGAATTCCCCGGGCCGGCTCGCTGGCCCGGGGTTTTTTATGCCTGATCGTCGGGGAACCGATAGGCGATCGCGAGCAAAGTGGCGCGCTTGCCGTCGTCGACCGCGGCCGGCCCCGCCGCGTCGCAATAGACATAAGTCGTGTCGCACAGGCCGACGCAACGCCCTTCACTGAAGAGCCCCTGAAACAGCTCGAACGAGGTTCGGCCAACCCGGGAAACCCCTGTCGCCACGGTGAGCGGCGCCGGGTGATGGATCTCTTCGATATAGCGCAGATTGGTCTGCGCCATCACGGTGCGGCTGCTTGCGCCGCGCTCCTTCTCAGGCACAACCTGCAACAGCACGTCATAGCGCGCATCGTCATAGATGCCGGCGATCGCCGTGTTCGAGACGTGGCGGGCGGCGTTGACGTCGCTGAGGCGGGTCGGAATCAGTTTGTGGAGCGGATAGCTGGCAAGATCGGAACGATGTGGCGCTGATTTCATGATGGTCCCGAAGCGAGGGCGGCAACGCGGGCTTAAGGCGCGAAGGTCAGCACCAGCCGGTTGCCATGCGGCAGCGCCTGATAGCGCGCCCGCGCTGCCAAGCCAAGAATCATCGCTATGCCGCGTTGTCCTACCGCCTCTGCGTCGTGATCCCGCGCGAGCCAGTCCGCATGCCAGGCGACGGGATCGAAGGGCGTCGCATCGTCTTCGTACACCAGTTCGAGCGGGGGGCCGGGATGGAGGCCGATCCGCACCGCGCCGGGCGCCGCCGCGCCGCCATAGCCGTATTTATCGGCGTTGGTCACCAGTTCTTCTATCACGAGTTTCAGACGTGCCAGCCGATCACCATCGAGGTTCCGTCGCAGCGCGTATTGTTCTACAGTGGCCAACGCCTCGACGAGGTCGGATGTCGTGGCCGCGAAGCTGAGCGCGAGATCGACCTCGAGGGCAGTATCGGTCTCCGACGGGGTACTCCTATGCATCGCCTGAACCTTGCCTTCCCCCTCGCCATGTTGTTCGCGCTCATCGCGAGCCCGCAGGACTCGCGCGCCGACGATCCGATCGGCCAGATCAAGACGTTGTCTGGTACCGTAACGGTGACACGCGGCGGCGCCCCGATCAAGGCGGCGATCGGCGATCACGTGATGCAGGCCGACGAGATCGCCACCGGTAGCGATGGCGCGGTCGGCATCACCTTTGCCGACAACAGCATGATGTCGCTGGGGCCGCAGAGCAAACTCGATCTCGACCAGTTCCAGTTCGACACCACCACCCATGCCGGCGTGTTCAATTCCTCACTCAAAGCCGGCACTCTGGCCGTCAAATCCGGCCAGATCGTCCAGCAGACCCCGTTCGCGATGCATGTCCAGACCCCGGCGGCCTTGCTCGGCGTGCGCGGCACGGAATTCGTCGTCCGCGCCGATGGAGCCGCAAATTGATCTCCGCCCGCCGCCTCGTCGCGATCTCCGCCCTTTTCCTGCTCGGCGCTTGCGCCTCCAAGGATAATCTCGTCGTCGTCATCCCGGAGGAGAACGGCCATATCGGCGCCGTTCAGGTCGAATCCGGCGGCTCGACGACCTTGCTGACTGGCGCCTATGCGGCGCTCGGCGCCGGCTCGGGATCCAGTCACATGAAGCCGGTGCAGGTCGCCTCGACCGAGGTCGGACAGATCTTCGGCACGGCGTTGTCAGCCCAGCCGATCCCGCCCAAGACCTATACCCTCTACTTCATCAGCGACTCTGACGATCTGACGCCGGCGTCGAAGGATGCGTTCGAGCAGGTCTTCGGCGAGATCGCGCGGCGCAAGGCGGCTGAGCTGGCCGTCACCGGCTTCACCGACACCTTGGGCGATCCCGCCTACAATGATCAATTGTCACTCAAGCGCGCCAAGGCCGTGCGCGAGCTGTTCGTCGCACGGGGCCTGAAAGCCGAAGACATCGTCGCTGCCGGCCGCGGCGAGCGTGATCTGCTGGTCCCGACCGGGCCGCAGAAATCCGAGCCGCGCAACCGGCGGGTCGAGATTACCGTCAGGTAGGCTCCGGGCGCGTCGCACCGCCCATCCACTGCACCGCGAGCAGGGTCAGGTCGTCCGACGCCGGGGCGCCTGCCACGAAACTCTCGACCGCGCCGCGCAAGCGTCTCGCCAAGGTTGTGGCGTCACCGTCGACCGGGTGTCCGATGAAGGCCGCCTCGACGCGCTCGTGGCCCATCAGCTCTCCTGCGGCATTCATGGCCTCGGTCACGCCGTCGGTGACGAGGCAGAGGATCTCGCCCGGCGCCAGCTGATATTCCTCGCTGGTATAGGGAAAATCATCCATGACGCAGAGCGGCGGACCGCCGACCGACTGCATCTGCCGCGGCGGCTCTCCCGGACGCGCCAGGAAAGGCGGATCGTGGCCGGCGTTGCAGAAGCTGAGCAGGCCGTTTCGCAAGTCGAGCACACCGGCGAACAGGGTGATGAACAGCATCTCGGTATTGTCGCGCGAGATCTCGGCATTGGCCCGCAGGATGATCTCGCCGATGTCGAGTTCGTCGCGCAATGCGCAGCTCTTGCATAGCGCCTTGCCGACCGCCATGAACAGGCTCGCCGGCACCCCCTTGCCCGAGACGTCGCCGATCGCAATGAACAGGTGGTCCTCGTCGATCTTGAAGAAGTCGTAGAGATCGCCGCCGACATGTTTGGCCGGGACGAGCTGCGCATCGAGATTGAAGCGCGGGTCGGGGACAAGATCGGCCGGTTTCGGCAGGATCCCCATCTGGATGCGGAAGGCGGCGGCAAGTTCACCTTCCATGACGGCGGCTGCCAGCTTCTGCTGCTCGAGCGCCCCGCGCAGGAGTCTGCGCTGGCGATCGGCCTCGGCCAGGCTGCCGCCGAGCAGCGCGACGAAAACGGCAGAATCCGTAATCACCGGCGTCGCGACATCGATCAACCAGCGCTCGACCGCCCAAGCCGCGAACCCCGCCGTCACCGGCGCCGCGAGCAGCACCGCAGCGGCCAGACCCTGCCAGCGCAACCCCAGGAACGGCAGGCCGATGATCATCAGCAGGCCAAGTCCGAGCGTGAGCGTGACTTCGGCCGACAATGCCCAGACCGGACGCGCCGCGTAGCGGCCGTCGAAGACATTCTCCATGACCTGGGCATGGACCTCGACCCCGGGCATGATGCCGAGCGGCGTGGTGAAATGATCGATCAGGCCGAGCCCGGTGACCCCGAGCAGGACTAGGCGTTGATCGAACGTGTCGGGCAGCAGCTTGCCCGATAGAACGTCACCCGCTGAGACGAAGCGCCGCTCGTCATGGGCGGTGAAATCGACCCAAATTCGGCCGTCGGGCGCGGTGGGGATGCCGAGCTGGCCCAGTTCGATTCCCCTCATTCGGCCACCGTCGAGCCGGACATTGATCCAGGGGCTCCCGACCGCAAGCCGGAGGGTTTCGACGCTCAAGCCCGCCGCGAGCTGCCCGCCGAGTTGGGATAAGGTGGGCACCTGTCGCACCATGCCATCCGTATCGAGGTCGATCGACAGCAAGCCATGACCCGAGGCTACGAGGTCGAGGTTGGGCAGGCTGCGCAGGGTCGAGCGGAACCTCGGCAACCCCTCCGGGGTACCTCCGATCAGGTGGACCGGAGCCAAGGTGCCGGGGTGGTCCGGACTGTCGTCGCGCTGCCCGGCGATCCCGATCGCGACCGGCCCGCTAGCGATGCTCGCGGCCAATTGCGCGTCGTGATCCGGCAGCTCTAGAAGCGCCTTGTGGAGTGTCGTTGTGAGGCCGTCCTGCTGCGCCGCCCAGCGCGCGGGCGACGAGGCGTCATATTCCGGCCAGATCATGTCGATACCGAGGGCGGCCGGATGCCCTGCCAGGATGCGATGGATCAGCTCGGCGACGCGTTGGCGCGGCCATGGCCATTGACCGTAGGCGGCGAGGCTCGGTTCATCCACGGCGACAATCACGACCGGTGCGGATTTTCGCACCCTCGGCAGCAGTCGTTCATACGTATCGAACAACGCGTGGCGCGGGACCGCGAACAGGGCGTCACCGGACGCCCCCTGCAGCAGGGCGAGGAGGAAGAGCACGATCAGGGCCGCGACGCGGCCGCGCCCGGCCGTCAGCAGACTTGTGCCCCGCTCCGTCAGCGAGGTCATTGCCCTGCTCCCGCTAGACCTCGATCACCAGACCGTCATAGGCCGAGGTGATGCGGAGCTGCTCGCCGTTCCGCGTGATCTCCTCGAAGCGCAGGGTTTCCTTGTAGATAGACTCGATCTTGGCGTCGTCGTGGATCGGTTCGTGATGGAACAGGCAGAGATGCTTGACCCCCGCCATCTGGCTCAGTTCGACGCCCGTGATATTGCTCGAATGCCCCCAGTCTTCCTTGACCGAGCTCGCCTCGGCCAACGAGTACATCGCGTCAAAGACGACGAGATCGGCGTCGCGAAACAGGCCGATGACCTTCTTGGTATCGGCGAGGTTCTCAAGCTTGTGTTCGGAATCGGTCGAATAGACCACGGTCTTGCCGTCTTTCTCGATGCGATAGCCGTAGGAGTCGTTGCCATGGACCTGCTCGGTCCCGGTGACCGTGGCGCCTGCGATCTCGTAGGCGACGCCAGGTTCCATGTAGATGAACTCGATCGAGGCTGCGAGATAGGAGAACTCGACCGGAAAGCACGGCGCCGCGTTCTGGCCACGGATCGCCCGCTCCAGCATCGGGTGACAGCTGTGCAGGCGGATGCGGTTGCCGGGGATGAAGGCCGGCACGAAGAACGGAAATCCCATGATGTGGTCCCAATGAACATGGGACATCAGGACATTATAGGTCTGCGGCTTGGCCGGCCCGTGCTGGGCAATCGCCGCCAGCGAGAATTCGCGCACGCCTGAGCCGAGATCGCACAGCAGGTATTCCGGGCCGCCGGTATCGACCTGGACGAAGGATGAATTGCCGCCGAACGTGCTCGACTCGGCAAAGCTCAATTCCTGCTCGCAGAATTCCGTCGCCTTCTCGACGGTATCGAGACCTCGATCGGCACCCTTTACC
>CAIUCF010000806.1 GCA_903897565.1 uncultured Rhodospirillales bacterium
ATCGGCATTGCGCCGAAACACCGGAAGTTGCACGATGGGCCACGTCCTTCGAGCGAAAGGCCCGTCATGCGCAGCGTCCTCGACTGGTTCAGTGGCTTGCGCGGCGGCGGGGAACGCCGCGCTAAACGCAAGACGCTCGGGCTCTATCTCGCCCGGCTCCCGGCGCTGCTCGCCCAGGATTACGGCGGCCTCGGCCCCTACACCCCGGCCCAGGTCGAGCGCGCGCTGACGCGCTACGGCATCGCGGGCGGGGAATATTCAGGCTATGCGCTGGCGATGTTCTGCGACCGGGACGATGTCGCGGAGACGCGGCCCGCGGTTGATTACGAGGGGCTGCGGGCCGAGATCGCGGCGATGTTTTTCGATGGGGACATGAACTTCAAACCGACGCCGCCGCAACGATTCGGAAGCTGGGACCCTTCATCGGGCATCGGGACCGTCGCGGGTGCAGGAGACTCGGCTCTCTCAGGAGTGCTCAAAGACCTGACGAGCTGAGAAGGTTTAACCCTGCGGCAACCTCACCTCCGAAAACCGGATCTGCCGGAGGTCGCCATGACTCTCAATTCGACCCATATCGGCCAACGCCTGGAGTCGTGCAGCCAGAAAGTAGTCGGCGACCTGATGTGGGCACGGATGCTCATCAAGCCTCCGCATCACCTCACCCACGACTCTCGCAGATTTGCCGAATCTCACCGGGACGCGCGACAACAATATCTCGTCATAGAACGAGATCGGCGCCGAGCGCATCACCAGATCGGTATCGACGATACGCAGCATCGCCTTGTCGGCGCCCAAGGTTTCCCACTCGGTACGCCACCTCTCACGCGTCGCCGGGTCGATCGGCCTCGCCAGCTCCCAAATTCGATTGTCGCCGATGTCCTTCGCGCGAAGCATCATCAGGCAATTCGCCTCATTCACGGGCAACGGGTCGCCACGTCCGTCAAGAATAGTGAACGGCATATCCGTGAGGTCGACAACCTCACAACCCGCATCCGCGAGACGCCAGTTCAGCGCCAGAAATCCGGCATAGTCCCAAGCCGAACGGCGCGACGTCCAGACGATACGCCGACCCTGGTGCGCAGCGACGCTCGCCCAGAACTGGCTCGCCCGAGGACCGGCCCCCAGATAAATCACCCGTCCGATCTCCGATCGGATCCATCGCGCCCGCAATGTCGGATTCAGCGGATTGATGGGACCGATTGTGAGATCGTCGGTCAGGGTGATGACGCGGTCGGGCCGACCGGCTTGCCTCAGTGCCGCGCGAAGTCGGTGGGATCCGGACTCGGTAAAGACGATATGGAGGATCGGTACCGTCATCACAGGTCCAAAGCGAGTCGGAGATTTCTATTGTTCACTAAATGTTCCGATCTTTGTCAATCCCGTATTCGCCGCCGCCCCCTCCCCACCCGCCATCGGATCCAACCCCAGCTGCGCCCTTGCCTCGTCGCGCGTCTTGATCCCGGCCGCGACATAGGACGTCAGGATCTGCGCCTGCTGGCTCGGATCGGCCGGCAGGGTATCGGCCCAGGTGAATTCGAGATCGGGCCAGCCCAGCACCTGGGCGATCACCCGGTCGATCAGACCCTTGAGCCAGCGCTGCAGCGGCGCCAGGCCTTCCGCCAGCGCGGCCTGCTGCGCGGTTTCTGCCGTGGCGCGGTTGGTCTGGGCGCTGAAGGCGGTGGCCGGGATCGAGAAGGCGAAGCACACCACCCGCGCCAGCCATTCGTCGAACTCGTCTTTGAGCGGCGGTTCACGCATCGGCTGGTATTTGAGACCGCCGGGCACGAATCTCGTGTGTCGCCTCGCGCCGAGATTGCCCTGCAACAGCGCGTCCCAATACTCCTGGAACTGACGGATCTGGTCCGGTCCCCAAGCATCGGGCACGCCGATCAGGGCTTCTGGGGTATTGCCCTCAGTGAAGTAGTTGAGCTGGCTGACCTGGCGGCGCAGCGCGATATTCGCCGTCATGACAATCTGCTCGACCGGCGACAGCCCGTAGATCTTGTGGGGGCGCGGGTTGCGCGGGGCGTAGA
>CAIUCF010000807.1 GCA_903897565.1 uncultured Rhodospirillales bacterium
GAGAACGTCTCGTTCCGGCTCGTCGCCGGCGAGATGCTGGCGCTGGTCGGCCCCAGCGGCTCGGGCAAATCGACGCTGATCAAGTTGCTGATGCGGCTCTATGATCCCAGCCAGGGTCAGATCCTGGTGAACGGCACCGATATCCGCCACTACACCCAGGAATCCCTGCGCAGCCTGATGGGCATCGTGCTCCAGGACGTGGCGCTGTTCAACGATAGCATCGGCGACAATATCGCCTTCGCCCGCCCCGAAGCCTCGCCCGAAGAGGTTCAGGCGGCGGCACGTTCGGCCCATGCTGACACCTTCATCCGCAATCTCCCCGACGGGTACGAGACCAAGGTCGGCGAGCGCGGAATAAAGCTCTCGGGCGGCGAAAAGCAGCGCGTCGCCATCGCCCGGGCCTTGCTGCGCGACCCCCAACTCGTGATCCTCGACGAGGCGACCAGCGCCCTCGATTCCGAGTCGGAGCGCTTCGTCCAGGAGGGGCTGGAGAAGCTGATGCACAATCGCACGGCGATCGTGATCGCCCATCGGTTCAGCACCATCGCCAAGGCCGACAAGATTCTGGTGATGCAGAAGGGCCGCATCATCGAGACCGGCGACCACGGCTCGCTCGTCGGCAATCGCGAGGGGCTTTACGCCCGGCTCTACAATCTCCAGGTCGAGCTCCAGGGTAACAGCGCCGCCTGAGCAGGCCCGCCCCCGTCAATATGTTGCCATGCGTCCAATCATCTTGTGCGAGGGGGTTGGAGCAGGATAGAGAATTCCCACATGTTGAAATACGGAACATCGTTTTAAATCACGATCGAGCTTTGTAATAATGGCCCTGCCCTCGCCCCTGCCCATCCTCCCGGAGCCGCGACCGTCACCGGCCAGCCTGACGCATCTGCAGCGTCTCGAGGCCGAGTCGATCCATATCCTCCGCGAAGTGGTCGCGGAGACCGAGAACCCGGTGATGCTGTACTCGGTGGGCAAGGACTCGGCGGTGATGCTGCATCTCGCCCGCAAGGCCTTCTACCCTGCCCCGCCGCCGTTTCCGCTGCTCCATGTCGACACGACCTGGAAGTTCAAGGCGATGTACGCGCTGCGTGACCGCATGGCCAAGGAGAGCGGCATGGAGCTGCTCGTCTACAAGAACCCCGACGCCGTCGCCCGCGGCATCAATCCCTTCGACCACGGCTCGGCCCTGCACACCGATATGTGGAAGACCGAAGGGCTGAAGCAGGCGCTCGATCTCTACGGCTTCGACGCCGCTTTCGGCGGGGCGCGGCGCGATGAGGAGAAGTCCCGCGCCAAAGAGCGCATCTTCTCGTTCCGCTCGGCCAATCATCGCTGGGATCCCAAGAACCAGCGCCCGGAACTCTGGCGGCTATACAACGCCAAGAAGGCGAAGGGCGAGAGCGTCCGCGTGTTCCCGATCTCGAACTGGACCGAGCTCGATATCTGGCAGTACATCCACCTCGAAAACATCCCGATCGTGCCGCTGTATTTCGCGGCGCCGCGGCCGACGGTCGAACGCGACGGCCTGCTGCTGATGGTCGATGACGAACGCTTCCCGCTGCGGCCGGGCGAAGTTCCCGAGGAGCGCTGGATTCGCTTCCGTACGCTCGGCTGCTACCCGCTGACCGGCGCGGTCGAAAGCCACGCGACCACCCTGCCCCAGGTCATCCAGGAAATGCTGCTGACCACCACCTCCGAACGCCAGGGCCGTGCGATCGATCACGATCAGGCGGCGAGCATGGAGAAGAAGAAGCAGGAGGGGTATTTCTGATGGCCACCACCATCGCGCCC
>CAIUCF010000808.1 GCA_903897565.1 uncultured Rhodospirillales bacterium
CTGGCGGCCCATCTCGACGAAGGTCTCGTAGTTGCCCTGGACGATGCCCTGCGAGCCGATATAGATCCAGGAGCCGGCCGTCATCTGGCCGTACATCATCAAGCCCTTGCGATCGAGTTCGTTGAAATGCTCCCAGGTCGCCCAATGCGGCACCAGGTTCGAGTTGGCGATCAGCACGCGCGGCGCGTCGGTATGGGTGCGGAAGACGCCTACCGGCTTGCCGGACTGCACCAGCAGGGTCTCGTCGGCCTCGAGCGAGCGCAACGACGCCGCGATGCGGTCGAAGCTCTCCCAGTCGCGCGCGGCGCGGCCGATGCCGCCATAGACCACGAGCTCGGCGGGGTTCTCGGCCACGTCGGGGTCGAGATTGTTCATCAGCATCCGCAGCGGCGCTTCGGTCAGCCAGCTCTTGGCGGTGATTTCGCTGCCACGGGCGGCCCGGATCACGCGGGCATTGTCGATGCGGGTCATGGGGAATGCTCCTAAGGGATCACGATACGAGAGCGAAGGCGATGCACGCGACCAAAATCTCACGCAGGATCGTGCGCAAGGGTGCGGCATACGCGAAATCATAGGCTGTGGGCCAATTGGCCTCCGAGACCCGGGCCTCCGGCTCCGCCATGTAGCCGCGGCAAGCGAGTTCCATCTGGATCGCGTGGACGCCGCCGGCTGGATTGCCGAGATGCCGGGTGGTCCAGCCGCCCTTGAAGCGGCCGTCAACGACATGGGAGAACGCGCTGCCGGCGCAGCGCGCGGCCACGGCGACGGCCAGTTCGGGCGCGCAGGCCGCGCCGCTGTTGGTGCCGATGTTGAAGTTCGGCAAGGCGCCGTCGAACAGGCGGGGAATGGTCGAGCGGATCGAATGGGCGTCGTAGACGACGATCCGCGGATGCAGCCGGCGCAGCCGCGCAATTTCTCCCTCGAGCGCCTGATGATACGGGTCGAAATAGCGCTGGCGGCGGATCGCGATCTCGGCGTCTTCAGGCTCGCGGCTCGGCTTGTAGAGATCCTCGCCGTCGAACGTCGTCACCGGGCAGAGCGCCGTGGTCGTCTGGCCCGGATAGAGCGAGGCGCCGGAAGGGTCGCGATTGGCGTCGATGACGCTGCGCGAAATCCGGGTCCGCACCACGGTGATGTCGAGCCCGATGGTGAAGTCGTAGAGCTGCTCCAGCCACCAGTCGGTGTCCTTGCGGGCGAGCCAGGGCGAGACGTAACGGCTGAGCAGGTCGACCGGGATCTCGATCCCGGTATGCGGCATGGCCACGATCACCGGCGCGTTGCCGCGCCGGATCTCGACCCAGTCCGGGGCGGCGCTCACGCCGGATCCTCGGCGACGATCGGCAGCGCATCGCCGCCGACGGCGCGCAGCAGGGCGCCCGAAGTCACGAGATGGGTCGCCGCCGCCATGTCGGGAGCGAAGTAGCGGTCATCGGTCAAGGTCGGCACCGTCTCGCGCAGCAGGGCGCGGGCCCGCTCCAGGGCGAGGCTCGATCGCATCGGCAGGTGGAAGTCGCAGCCCTGCGCCGCCGCCAGATACTCGATGCCGATGACATTGGCGGTATTGACGGCCATCGCCAGCAGCCGGCGCGCGCCATGCGTCGCCATCGAGACATGATCTTCCTGGTTGGCGGAGGTCGGGATCGAATCGACGCTGGCTGGATAGGCACGCTGCTTGTTCTCGGACACCAACGCGGCAGCCGTGACCTGCGGGATCATGAAGCCGGAATTGAGGCCGGGTTTCGGCGTCAGGAACGCCGGCAGGCCGGAGAGCGCGGAATCGACCAGCATGGCGAGGCGACGCTCGGCGAAGGAGCCGATCTCGCACAACGCCATCGCGATCATGTCGGCGGCAAACGCCACCGGCTCGGCGTGGAAATTGCCGCCGGAGATGATCTCGCCGGTCTCGGCGAAGACCAGCGGATTGTCGGAGACGCCATTGGCCTCTGTCGCCAAGGTCGTCGCTGCCTGGCGCAGCAGGTCGAGGCAGGCGCCCATGACCTGGGGCTGGCAGCGCAGGCAATAGGGGTCCTGCACCCGCTTGTCGTCGACGCGGTGGGAGGCGCGGATGGCGCTGCCTTCCATGAGATTGCGCAGGGCAGCGGCGGTCTCGATCTGGCCGCGATGGCGGCGCAGCGCCTGAATCCGCGGGTCGAACGGCCCGTCCGAGCCCTTGGCGGCGTCGGTCGACAGCGCGCCGGTGACAAGCGCCGCCTGGAACACCCGCTCGGCCTCGAACAGCCCGGCGAGCGCCAGTCCGGTCGATACTTGGGTGCCGTTGAGGAAGGCCAGGCCTTCCTTGGGGCCGAGCACCAGCGGCTGCAGCCCGATCTTCGCGAGCGCCGCGGCGGCGGGCACGCGGACGCCGTCGACATAGAACTCACCCGTGCCGATCAGGGCCGCGGTCATATGGGCGAGCGGCGCCAGGTCACCCGACGCGCCGACCGAGCCCTGGCCCGGAATGACGGGTACGAGGCCGGCGGCGAAACAGGTCTCGAAGAACTTCAGCGTCTCCCAGCGCAGGCCGGAGGCGCCCTGGGCGAGGCTCGCCAGCTTGAGCGCCATGACGAGGCGGACGACCGGGATCGGCAGCGGCTCGCCGACGCCGGCGGCATGCGACAGCACGATGTTGCGCTGGAGCGCGGTCAGGTCGCTGTTCTCGATGCGGACGCTGGCCAGCCGGCCGAAACCGGTATTGATGCCATAGACCGGCGCGCCGCCGGCCAGGATCGTCTCGATGGTCTTGGCCGCGGCCTCGACCGGGTCCCGCGCCATCGGATCGAGGCTGGCGCCGCCGCCGAAATAGATCGCCCGCCAGATCGACAGCGGGACGTGGCCGGGATGGAGCACCGGGCTGGTGGTCATGAACCTCTCCTGATACGGGCGTAAAGCGGGTTGAAGCCGATGCGGTAGACGAGTTCGGCGGGGATCGAGACGTCCCAGATCGCGAGGTCGCATTGCGCGCCGGGCGCGATCACCCCGATCTTGCCCCGGCGACCGAGCGCGGCCGCGGCGTGGCGGGTGACGCCGGCGAGGCATTCCTCTACGGTCAGCCCGAACAGGGTCGCCGCCATGTTCATGGCGAGCAGGATCGAGGTCATCGGCGAGGTGCCGGGATTGCAGTCGGTCGCGATCGCCATCGCCACGCCATGGCCGCGCAGCAGGCCGACCGGCGGTGGGCAGGTCTCGCGCAGGGTGTAATAGGCGCCGGGCAGCAGCACCGCGACGGTGCCGCTCGCGGCCATGGCCACGACCCCGGATTCATCGGTATATTCGAGATGATCGGCCGACAAGGCCGAGAAGCCGGCGGCGAGGCGGGCGCCATGGAGATTGGACAATTGGTCGGCATGGAGCTTGACCGGCACGCCCATGGCGCGGGCGACGGTGAAGAACCGCGCGATCTGCGCGGGCGAGAAGGCGATGCTCTCGCAGAAACCGTCGACCGCGTCCGCCAAGCCTTCGGCGACCACCATCGGCAGGATATCGCGGCAGACGTGATCGACATAGCCGTCGGCGTCGCCTGCATATTCCGGCGGCAGTGCGTGCAGCCCGAGGAAGCTGGTGGCGACGTCGATGTCGCGCGCGGCCGCGAGCGCCCGGGCGACGCGCAGCATCCGCAGCTCGGTCTCGCGGTCGAGGCCGTAGCCCGACTTGATCTCGATGGTGGTGACGCCCTCGGCGATCAGGGCGTCGAGGCGCCGGCCCGCGCTCGCCATCAGCGCGTCGTCGGTGGCGGCGCGCGTCGCGGCGACGGTCGAGACGATGCCGCCGCCCTGCGCCGAGATCTCGGCATAGCTGGTGCCGCGCAGGCGCTGTTCGAATTCCCAGGCGCGGCTGCCGCCATGGACCAGATGGGTATGGCAGTCGATCAGCCCCGGCGTGATCAGGCGGCCGCCGCAATCCATCTCGCTGTAGCCGGCGATCCGCGAGCCCGGCAGCTCGGCCTCCGGCCCGACGAAGACGATGCGGCCCGCCTCGGCGACGATGGCGCCGGAAGATATCAGGCCGAGGCCTTCGGACCCCGCCAGGGTGGCGATACTTGCGTTGCGGAACACCCGACCCTGAGCCATGGCCCATCCTCTCGGTCTGGCAAGGCGCACCGGTGACGGCCCGTCCTTGCTCTTGTATGATCTTGTATATACAACATCTACGCATTGCAAGCCTGCGTCCTCCCCTAGCCTAGAGGAAACCGTGTCCAGCATCCATTTCGAACATGCCCTGACCCCCTCCGGCTGGCAGCGCGACGTGCGGGTGACGATCCGCGACGGCCGGGTCGCGGCGCTCGATGCCGGGACGCCGGCGGTTCCGGGCGACGAGCTCCACGGCATCGGCTTGCCCGGGATCCCCAATCTCCACAGCCACGCCTTCCAGCGCGGCATGGCCGGGCTCGCCGAGACCCGCGGGCCGGGTAATGATTCGTTCTGGAGCTGGCGCGAGGTCATGTATCGCTTCGCCCTGCGGATGACGCCGGATGATCTCGAGGCGGTGGCGGCGCAGGCCTATGTCGAGATGCTGGAATCGGGGTTCACCCGGGTCGGCGAGTTCCACTATCTCCACCACGACCAGGACGGTGCGGCTTTCGCCGACCCCGCCGAGATGTCGGCGCGGATCGCTGCGGCGGCGGCGGTGACGGGCA
>CAIUCF010000809.1 GCA_903897565.1 uncultured Rhodospirillales bacterium
CCGTAATAGAGATCGAACATCAGCCCGGCGACCGCGGCCAGCATCGCGCCGATGACGAAGGTCAGCGAGATCGTGCGATCGACATTGACGCCGAGCAGCGCCGCCATGCCGCGGTCCTGCTCGCAGGCGCGCTGCGCCCGGCCGAGTGGGGTCTTCTTGATGAGCAGGGTGAACGCCACCATCAGAATCGCCGTCAGGATGATGATGACGACCTGGAGATAGCTGAGACGGACGTCGAAGCCGTCGGCCTGATAGAGAATGAAGCCGCCGTGGAACAGCGGCAGCACCGATTTCGGCCGCGCGCCCTGAGCGAGTTGGACGTAATTCTGCAGGAAGATCGACATGCCGATCGCCGAGATCAGCGGCGCCAGCCGGAACGAGCCGCGCAGGGGCCGATAGGCGACCCGTTCGATCGTCCAGCCATAGACGGCGGCGAAGCTCATGCTGACCAGCAGCGCCACCATGATCGCCAGCACCGCCGAGTTCAGACCGAGCTGCGACAGTGCGACGAAACTGATCAGCGACAGGAAAGCGCCGACCATGAAGACGTCGCCATGCGCGAAATTGATCATGCCGATGATGCCGTAGACCATCGTGTAGCCGAGCGCGATCAGGCCATAGATCGCGCCGAGCGTGAGACCGTTGATCAACTGCTGGAGAAAATACGCCATCCGCCCTCTAGTGCCCTGCTTAGTCCCCTCTCGCGCGAGAACCTCGATACGCGATGCAAGGCGCGTACCGAGGTCGTGACCCTACGGGATCGACGGCTGCCGGAGCAAGGGGTTGTAAGCGTTTGCCGCCCCGGTACGAGGAACCGATCTGGCTCCGGGCGATCATCGCGTTTAAAGTGTCAAAATCGATCACAAATATCTCTTTAATTCGTTTCATACACTTTATCCAAAACGCTAGTGTCGCCTAATGGGATCGGGCCCGACCACCGGGTCCGCCGGGATTAGCCAGAGGGCGACAATGTTTGCGCAACCATCACCACACGCGACATTTGAGACGGGTCGACCGCGCCAGCCGCGCATCTACCGGCGGTCGGCGCTTGAATCGGCCGATATTCAACGCCAGATAAGTGATGTTCTTCTCGAGCCTTACCCCTGGACGAACCGGCCGTCAGTTCCAGATTTTCTGACGGTGTCCCCACCCAACCCAGCAACGAGCGGAGATTAAGATGGACGGACATGACGGCAAGAGCGCGGGCAAGTGCCCGGTGATCCATGGTGGCGGCCCCAATGCGACATCGGCCACCAGGTCGAATCGTGACTGGTGGCCGAACCAGTTGAACCTCAAGATTCTGCACCAGCATTCATCCCTGTCCGATCCGCTGGGCCGGGACTTCGACTACGCCGCGGCGTTCAAGACGCTCGACCTCGCGGCCGTCAAGAAGGATCTCGATGCGCTGATGACCGATTCGCAGGAATGGTGGCCGGCGGATTTCGGTCATTACGGCGGGCTGTTCATCCGCATGGCCTGGCACAGCGCCGGCACCTATCGCATCGCCGACGGCCGCGGCGGCGCCGGTTCCGGCACGCAGCGCTTCGCGCCGCTGAACAGCTGGCCCGACAACGTCAATCTCGACAAGGCGCGCCGGCTGCTGTGGCCGATCAAGCAGAAATACGGCGACAAGATCTCCTGGGCCGATCTGATGATCCTGGCCGGCAACCGCGCGCTGGAGACGATGGGTTTCAAGACCTTCGGCTTCGGCGGCGGCCGCGTCGACGTCTGGGAGCCGCCCGAGGATATCTACTGGGGCAGCGAGGACGTCTGGCTCGGCGACAAGCGCTACAGCGGCGATCGTGAGCTAGAAAACCCGCTGGGCGCGGTGCAGATGGGCCTGATCTACGTGAACCCGGAAGGCCCGAACGGCAATCCCGACCCGCTCGCCGCGGCCAAGGATATCCGCGAGACCTTTGCCCGCATGGCGATGAACGACGAGGAGACCGTGGCATTGATCGCCGGCGGCCATACCTTCGGCAAGACCCATGGCGCCGGCGACGCCGCGCTGGTCGGGCGCGAGCCGGAAGCCGCTGGCATCGAGGAACAGGGCCTCGGCTGGAAGAACGCGTACGGCACCGGTAAGGGCAAGGACGCGATCGGCAGCGGCCTCGAAGTCATCTGGACGACGACGCCGACCAAATGGAGCAACAACTTTTTCTGGAACCTGTTCGGCTATGACTGGGAGCTGACCAAGAGCCCGGCCGGCGCCCACCAGTGGCGGCCCAAGCACGGTGCAGGCGCCAATTCGGTGCCGGACGCCTTCGATCCCTCGAAACGCCATGCGCCGTCGATGCTGACGACGGACCTCGCCCTGCGCTTCGACCCGGAATACGAAAAGATTTCGCGACGCTTCCACGAGAACCCTGACCAGTTCGCCGATGCCTTCGCCAGGGCCTGGTTCAAGCTGACCCATCGCGACATGGGGCCGCGTGTGCGCTATCTCGGCCCCGAGGTCCCTGCCGAGGAGCTGCTGTGGCAGGACCCGGTGCCCGCCGTCGACCATCCGCTGATCGACGCGAGCGATATTCGGAGCCTCAAGGCCAAAATCCTGGCGTCCGGCGTCTCGATCCCCGAACTGGTCACGACCGCCTGGGCGTCGGCCTCGACCTTCCGCGGTTCCGACAAGCGCGGCGGTGCCAATGGTGCGCGCATCCGGCTCGCCCCGCAGAAGGATTGGGCGGTCAATCAGCCCGCCCAACTGACCAAGGTGCTCGGCACGCTCGAGTCCATCCAGAAAGAGTTCAACGCGGCGCAGACCGGCGGCAAGCGGGTGTCGCTGGCCGATCTAATCGTCCTAGCGGGCGCCGCCGCGGTCGAGCAGGCGGCGAGAAAGGCCGGGCACGACGTCGAGGTGCCCTTCGCCCCCGGTCGCACCGACGCGTCGCAAGAGCAGACCGACGTCGCGACCTTCGCCGTGCTGGAGCCGGTCGCGGATGGCTTCCGCAACTATTTCAAGGAGCAGTACAGCGTCTCGGCGGAGGAAATGCTGATCGACCGGGCACAACTTCTGACCTTGACCGCGCCGGAGCTGACGGTGCTCATCGGCGGGTTGCGGGCGCTCAATGCGAATGCCGGACAGGTCCAGCACGGCATCTTCACGACGCGGCCCGGGACCCTGACCAACGACTTCTTCGTCAACCTGCTCGACATGGGCACTGTCTGGAAATCGGTGGCGCCGGACGAACAGGTGTTCGAGGGCCGTGATCGCAAGACCGGCGATGTCAAATGGACCGGGACCCGCGTCGATCTCGTCTTCGGCTCGAACTCGCAGCTGCGGGCGCTCGCCGAGGTCTATGCCGCGAGCGATGCGGAGCCAAAGTTCGTCACCGACTTCGTTGCGGCCTGGACGAAGGTGATGAACCTCGATCGGTTCGATCTCGCCTGAGCATATCATAGCGACTATCGGGCGCAGCATGGTCAGCTGCGCCCGAAATTCTCCAAACCGCGTTGCCTCTGGTATCATCGCTCGGAGTTCCGCCGTCGACATCGGCAGCGGCCACCAGACCGAGGACGAGCCTGCCGTGTCCGGCGACCAGAACGACGTCATCGCGTTCCTGCAAAACCCCGTCAGCTACGGTGCCTCCGGTCCTGTCGCCCGCGTCGACACGCATTGCGCGGCCGTGTTCCTGGTCGGCGAGCGCGCCTTCAAGCTGAAAAAATCCGTCCGTTACCCCTATCTCGACTTCTCGACCCTGGAAAAGCGCAAGGCGGCCTGCGACGCCGAGATGGCGCTCAATCGCCCGGCAGCGCCCGGACTCTATCTCGGCCTACGGTCGCTCGGGCGAGACCGGAATGGCCATATCTGCTGGGACGCGGCGGAGGCGATCGACTGGGTCATCGAGATGCGGCGCTTTCCCGACGACGCGCTGTTGAGTGTCGTCGCCGCCCGTGGCGGGCTCGACCGCCGGCTGTGTACGGAGCTCGCCGATCGTATCGCCGCGTATCATGAACAGGCGCCGATCGTCCGGGATCGCCCCG
>CAIUCF010000810.1 GCA_903897565.1 uncultured Rhodospirillales bacterium
CCTGGTCGGCGGTCTCGGCGGCGTCCAGTTCCGCGAGGCGATGAGCGGGGCCGTGCATGGCACACAGCATCTCACCGACCTGATCGGCGCACCCCCCCTCGTCGCGGTGCCGACCATCTACAGCCAGAGCGATCTCAAGAAGCGTCGTCGCGGTCGTGTCTTCACGGTCGTGGGCGTGGTGATCGGGTTTGCCATCCTCGTTATGCTCTACAATTATTTCGTCACGCCGCTCGACGTGCTGTGGAGCGTGATTGCGCTCAAGCTCGGGCTTACCTGATGTCACCGGCCGGGAGATTTTGATCGTGGACAGGCTTGAAAAAGCGCTTGAAAAGGCCCGTGAACAACGTCAGGGCGCACTGGGCGGGGCGCCGCCCCCGCTGGTGCCGCCCTTGACGGCGACGGACGCGCCCCTGGCTCCGGCGGCACGAACGGCCGCCGCGGCTGCGGCAATGGCGCCGGATCTGGCGCCGGCGTCGCGGAAGATCACCTTGTCGGAGGTCGCACTCGACGAGCACCGGATCATCGCGCGGATGGGGCGCGACCCCAACGCCGACATCTTTCGGATCCTGCGAACCAAGGTGCTCCACCTGCTGACACAGAACAACTTTCGTTCGATCGCGGTGACCAGCGCCAATTACGGCGATGGCAAGACCACGATCGCGACCAATCTGGCGCTCAGTCTGGCGCTCGACGTCAAGCAGACCGTCTGCCTGGTGGATCTGGATTTCCGCCGGCCGAACCTGCATGCCTGCCTCGGCCTCTCGCCGGATGTCGGCCTCGGTGATTATCTGCTGGCCGATACGCCGGTCTCGGATTGCATGCTCCGCCCGGCCGACCGCCTTGTCGTGCTGCCGACCAGCCGGGCCCTGGAGAACTCGTCCGAGACCCTGGCATCGCCGAAGATGATGGCGCTCGCGACCGAGCTCAAGACCCGTTACCCCGACCGCATCATCATCTACGACATGCCGCCGCTGTTGGCGCAGGACGACACCATCGCGTTCCTGCCGAACGTCGACGGGGTCATCCTCGTTGTGCAGGACGGTGTCAGCCAAGTCGACGATCTGCGCCAGTGCCTGCACTACCTCGAGGGCCACACGCTGATCGGCACCGTCCTCAACAAGTCCTATGAGCGGAGCTTCAACCGCAAGAACCCGTGATGTGAACCACCCGCGGCATCACCGCGGGTGGAGGGAAAAGCTTGAGACTGCATTGATCCTGGGATGGCCGGGTCGGTCTGATGATCTGATCGCACCGGCCGTCTTCCGAGCACCTGATCTGGGACCGCGATATGTACGAGCAATTTTACGGGCTGCGCGAGAAGCCGTTCTCGCTGCTGCCCGACGCCGAGTTCCTCTACCTCAGCACCCGCCATCGCCGGGCTCTGAGCCTGCTGGATTACGGCATTGCCGCGCGCGCGGGTTTCGTCGTCATCACCGGCGAGGTCGGCACCGGCAAGACCACCATCCTGCGCCGCTTTCTCCGCAAGACCGACGCCAGCCTCACCGTCGGCCTCGTCACCAATGCCAGCGCTGCGCACCAGGGCATGCTGGACTGGGTCTCGACCGCCTTCGATCTCGCCCATCAGGGCCGCGACCATATCACGCTCTATAATCAGTTCGTGGATTTCCTGATCGCGCAGTACAGCGCCGGCAAGCGCACCGTACTCGTGGTCGACGAGGCGCAGAACCTCACGGTCCAGATGCTCGAAGATCTGCGCATGCTCTCGAACGTGAACAACGAGAAGGACGCGCTGCTGCAGATCGTCCTGGTCGGTCAGCCGGAATTGCTGGCCACGCTGAACCGCCAGGAACTGCGGCAGTTCGCGCAGCGCATTTCCGTGCATTATCATCTCGAGCCGTTGGGCGCGACGGAGACCGTCGCCTATATCCGCCATCGCCTCGGCGTGGTCGGCGGTGCGCCGACCTTGTTCGATGACGACGCCTGTGCGGCGATCCATTATTTCAGCGGCGGCGTGCCCCGTCTGACCAACCTCCTGTGCGATCTCGCCCTGACATATGGTTTCGCTGATGGCGCAAATCCGGTATCGATCGACACGGTCATCGATGTCGTCATGGATCGCAATCAATCAGGCCTGACGGCATTTCGGGCGATCCCCGAGGCGCTCGACCGAGACGGCGTCAAAGCGCTGATCTCGCAATCAACGACAAATTAAACTTGCTGGAGGCGTCGCGTATCCCGATGACATATCGTATGAAGCTGCGGTTGATGACCGTCCTGGCGACGGGTCTCCTCCTGCAGGCTTGCGACAGCAAGCATGATCGCGAGGTAAAATACCTCGAGCACGGCAAGGAACTGCTGGCGCAGGGCGATTTCGACCGGGCACAGATTGAATTCAAGAACGCCGCCCGCATCAACCCGACCGACGCCGAGCCGCGGTACTACATCGGCCTGGTTCGTGAAAGTGAAGGCGATCTCAACAACGCCTTCGTCGCGTTCTCGGTCGCGGCCCAGCAGAATCCGCATTTCGACCCGGCGCTGTTGAAGCTGGCTCGCTACTACTTCTCCGCCGGCAAGACCGACGAAGCCGCGTCTCGTGTGGCGACCGTGCTGGCCGACCAACCTGACAATTCCGAGGCCCACGCCCTTCAGGCGGCGATCTTCTTGCGCAACGGGCGCTATGAGGATTGCGAGCGCGAGGCCCTGACCGCGCTCAATCGCGATCCGCCGAGCATCGTCGCGCGCTCGGTGCTGGCCGGCCTCTACGGTGCCGAGGGCAAGCTCGATGCTGCCGCCAAGGTCGTCGACGACGGCATCGATCTCAACAAGACCGACGTCTCGCTGGTTCTGCTCAAGGCGCAGCTGTTCCAGAAATATCCGAGCCCCGGCAAGGTCGACGAGGCTTACAAGACCCTGCTCGAGCGGCGACCCGTCGACGCCAATTTCCGCGATCAGGTGGCGAAGCATTACGTCATCAAGAAGGATCTCGACACCGCCGAGAGCGTGCTGCGCGATGGTGTCCGCCTGGCGCCGACCGACAAGCTGATGAAGCAGGGATTGGTCGTGTTCCTCAGCGATCTTCGTGGTCTGGCTGCTGCAGAGAAGGAAATCCGCGGCTACATGGCGGCGGATCCGCAGAACGACGACTACTACTTCTGGCTCGCCGAACTCTACGTGAAGTATTCCGCGGCCGATCGGGCGATGGCCTTGCTCAACGAACTCGTGCAGAAGCGCGGTCTCGAGCAGCCCGGCCTCGATGCCCGCACCACCCTGGCCCGGATCACCTTCCAGCACGGCGATGCGGCGCTGGCCGGGAAGCTGCTTTCCGTGGTGCTCGCCGCGGACCCCGGCAACAAGGATGCGCTGTTCGTACGGGCGCGCATCGAGTTCGACCAGGGTAAGTTCGAAAGCTCGATCTCCGATCTGCGGACGATCCTGAGGAGTGATCCGAACTCCGAATCCGCGATGCAACTCCTGTCTGAAGCGCTGCTGAGCGAAGGTCATGTCGACCTCGCCATCGATACCCTCAGCACTCTGGTGCAGACGGTGCCGACGAATATTCCCGCGCGCGTCCGCCTGGCACAGCTGTATCACGCCAACCACGATACCAAGCGCGCGCTCGACTCGTTGCACGACCTTCTCAAGGTGGCACCCGACTACAATGTCGCCTGGGAAAGCCTGGCCCGGATCGAAATCGACGCCAAGGATTGGGCGGCGGCAGAGGCCGCGATCACCAAGCTCGACAGCTTCCCTGGCCAGACCCAGACCGCGAATTACCTGCGCGGCGAGAGCGAGCGCCGTCAGGGCCATATCGATCGCGCCATCGGTTACTTCACCGCGATCGTGAAGGCGGAGCCTGATTCCGGTCTCAGCGAGCGCGCCCAGGCCGACCTGGTACAATGCTACGCTCAGAAGGGCAGCGCCGGCGACGCGCTCGCGACGCTCACCAGCCTCCATGTCGATACTGCCTACGCCCATACCCTTGCCGGAGAACTCAATCTCAATCTGCGACGGCCGGATGACGCGATCCGCGAGTTCCAGCGCGCGATCGAGCAGAAGGGCAATCGGGCCGATCCCTATCTCCAACTGGCGCGGCAATATTTCACGACCGGCAAGGTCAAGGATGCCGAGGCCGTGCTCAAGCAGGGCATCGCCGACGTCCCCGCAGATCAGCGGCCCCGGATGATGCTGGGCGACATCCAGACCGAGCAGGGAGAATACAACGAGGCGATTCAGAACTATCAGGCGCTGCTCGATATCAATCCCGGCCTCGATGCCGCGGCCAACAACATCGCCGAGCTGATCGCCGATTATCGCTACACCGACCCGGCGGCGCTCGAGCAGGCGCGGCTGGCGGCTGATCGCTTCCAGACCTCGAACAACCCGTTGCTGCTCGACACGGTCGGCTGGGTCTACTACCGCCAGGGCAATTTCGAGCAGGCGACGACGTTCCTCGAGCGAGCGATCGCCGCGGGCAAGGTGCCGGCCCAGGTCCATTATCACTACGCCGCGGTGCTGCTGAAGCAGAACAAGAAGGACAAGGCGAAGCAGGAATTGGTGCTCGCGACGGCGGGCAACGCCAAGTACCCCGGCCTCGACGACGCCAAGCAGCTGCTTGCGACCCTGCCGTAACGCGGCGCGCTCACGCACAACCCCTCGGGTCGATCAGACCCGAGGGGTTTTTTTGTTATCCGGCGGGTAGCAGGAGGCCTACAGGTAGCTGTCGAAGGAGGGGGTCGCAGCATTGAGGAAATGCGACAGCCGCGCGTCGGCCGCGGCGGCGCTCTCGCTCGGGCCGACCGGGGTCACCAGCCGGACCAGCGAGCCGTCCGAGCGGTTCATCGTGATCGCATCGATCAGAAGGTACCATTTGGCGGCGTATTGGTTGGTGATGTCACGCCCGCGCTCGTTGAACCAGTAGTAAATTATGGCGGAGCTGCCGCCGCGCTTGATCAGCATGCGTGTCACGTGCAGCGGCGGCCGATTGCCGATGCGATTGACGGCATATGTCGCGGACTCGACGACCTGCCATCCGCCCGCAGGGACGCAGTTCGAGGGTGAGTGGATCGAGTTGTTGAGGTCCTGGCGCTGGTAATAGGCGATATAGAGATTGACCGAGCCCGCCTCTTTGCTGCTCACGTAGTCCGCCGACCAATAGTCGGTCAGATTCAGCGCCGCCAGCATGCTCTTCTCGAGCGGCGCGAGACGACCCTCCCAGTCGGCGATGACGATCGGGAAGCCCGACAGCGAGGCGTGCGGGGGGATCGTCACGGCACGCTTCGACAAGGCCCCGGTATTGGCGACGAGCCCCATCACCATCGCCAGGGTCAACGCCGCCATCGCGGGCGCACCGACGATCGAGCGTGCCGAGAACCGCATCTTCTGGGGGAGCGAAAGGTAGTGGAGCCGAAACTCGCCCGGCTTGCCGATCCGCCGCAGGAGATACACCTCGGCCATCAGCATCAGGGCGCAGAGCAGGAAGATCGTCCAGCCTTCCATTTCATGCAGCACGCCCTGGGCCATGGCGATGCCCCATTTGTCGACGGTGACGCCGATCAGGGCGATGCGCAGGCTATTCATGCCGATGGTCAGCGGGACCGAGCTCAAGAAGATGATCAGGCGCTTCCAGGTCGCCGCGCAGTAGAGATAGGCGACGATGAAGGCAAAACTCATGAGCGGGAACAGGTACCGCAGCCCGCTGCAGGCATCCGCGACCTGGAGCTGGATGCCGCCGAGATCGATCACATTGCCTTCCTGGTAGACCGGCACGCCCAGCCCGTCGAGGACCATGACGCCGAGGCTGGACGAGATCAGCTGCATCTGCGCCGACAGGGCCACGAAGATCAATTGCGGCAGCGGGACGGCGAAGAACAGGCAGATGAAGCCGGGCAGCATGACCTTCAGGATCGCAAACCCGAATATCGTGGCGCACAGACCCATCAATGCGACGATGAAGCCATAGAGGGCGATGACGTCGAACGTCGATAATTCGCCGATCGCGAGCAACAGCAGGCCCGCGACGAGCAGCGTCAACCCCCACCAGGATGGCTCCGGCTCGACGCGCTTTTCGATCAGGCGATGCCAGGCGATCAACGCCGCAATCGGCGGCAGCAGATACGCGTGGCTGTATTCTTCCTTTTGCCAGTAGCCGAGGACAACCGCGAGCGGGTGCTCGAACGCGGCGACCAGCAAGAGCATTCCGACGAAGAAGACGATCAGCGGAACAAGGCCCAGGGGGAACCTAATATTCTGGTCGCTACTCGAAACGGTCATTGATCAGGTCGCCCGACACCATTGAAGGGATCGCTTCGCCGCTGCCGGCTTGTACCCTCGAAGGCCTGAAGAATACCGCCTAGGCCAGCAGGTGGGAAGCGTCCTGATCCGCGCACCTTTCGTCTGCTATCGCCTCGGCGTCCAGGCCGCGATCGCGGCCGCGGCGCTGATCGCTTCAGCGTTCCTGATCGCCCCCGGCGTCGCCGAGAAGCGCGGCGCCGGCGCCGGCTGGGGCACGTCGAAGGCCGGCGAGATGGTCGTGCGTGCCGCCATATGCGGGTAGTCGGCGACTTCGGCCATCGGCAGCACCGGCG
>CAIUCF010000811.1 GCA_903897565.1 uncultured Rhodospirillales bacterium
GATGATCGGGCCGAGCCAGGTCGCCGCCAGAATCCTGGAGGCGGGCTTCGGCAAGCGGATACACCCTATCTGGGGTATGATTGCGGCATCGATCGCGATCGCGACCGGTCTGGCCATGTTACTCGGAGGGCCTGGGACGATCGTCGCCGGGGTCCTGCTTTATGGCGCCGGCAATGGCATCCGCTCCATCACCCGCGGCACGGTCCCTCTGGCGCTGTTCGGTGTCGAGGGCTATCCGGTCATCATGGGCTGGCTTTCGCTGCCGGTCCTCGTGACCCAGGCGACCGCACCGTCGCTCGGCATGCTCCTGATGTCGAGTTGCGGGGCCAACGGCACGATCCTGGTGCTGTGCGGCCTGTCCGCGATCAACATCCTGCTGGCGCTCGCTCTGCTGCCGCACGCCCTGCGGCCGAGGACAGGCTGATCGGGATGCGCCGGGGTTGACGTGACGCAAAGCGCCGCCGGTCGCGCGCGCCTATTGTGGATCTCGACGCGGCTGCCGGGGCGGCGCGGCGGTGCGTGTATCGTTCGCACGCGGCGATACGTCTCCACCAATAGGGTGCGATTCCGCAGCCTGCGCCGATGGCGACGCCACAGAACAGGAATCCGTCACATGATCGACCTCTATTACTGGCCGACGCCGAATGGCCACAAGATCACGATGTTTCTCGAAGAGGCGGGGCTGGAGTACAGGATCATCCCTGTGGATATCAGTGCCGGCAACCAGTTCAAGCCGGCCTTCGTCGCGATCTCGCCCAATAATCGCATGCCGGCGATAATCGATCATGCGCCGCTCGATGGTGGGGAGCCGATCGGCGTTTTCGAGAGCGGCGCGATCCTGGTCTATCTGGCGGACAAAATCGGCCGTTTCCTCCCACGCGAGACACGGCCCCGAAACACCGTGATGGAATGGCTGTTCTGGCAGATGGGCGGCCTCGGGCCGATGGCCGGCCAGAATTTCCATTTCATCCTGTTCGCGCCCGAGAAGCTGCCCTACGCGATCGATCGTTATGTCAAGGAAACCAATCGGCTCTATGCCGTTCTCGACCGCCGGCTCGCCGATCACGAATTCCTGGCGGATGCCTATTCGATTGCCGACATGGCGGCCTACCCGTGGATCGTGCCCCATGAGCGTCTCGGCCAGAACCTAGACGACACCCCGAATCTGAAGCGCTGGTTCGAGGCGATCAAATCACGTCCGGCGACTATCGCCGCCTATGCCAAGGCTGCGCCCTATTCGGGTCGCCCGGTCGTCACCGAAGAGGGCAAGAAACTCTTGTTCGGTCAGACCGCGGCGACCGTCGCCCGATCGTAGCGCGATCCGAGGTGTATCTTTCCGGCGGCGCCTTCCGTCTCAACCAACGGGTGCCGCTCTTCCGACACCGATCATGACGCGATAGAACTGGAGACATCCAATGACCGAGCTTACCCCGCGCGAGACGTCCCTGGTGGCCCTTGGCGCCGCCCTCGCCAGCAATTGCATTCCCTGCATCGAACATCACGTCCCGCTCGCCCGCAAGAACGGGCTGACCGACGCCGAGATCTTCGTGGCGATCGAATTGGCCGATCGAATCCGCCAGGTTCCCGCGCGAAAGGTCCTCGAGGCGGCGCGCAGCGCGGGAGCCGCCGGCGGCGCGCCAGCTGCGTCCCAGATGGCCGCCGGTTGCGCCGAGATGATGCCCGCGGCAGGCAAAAGCTGTTGCTGATCGTGGCGCGCGTCGCCGGGTCCGCAGGAATGGGGCCGGCGACGCGCAATGGAGTGCGACCAATGCAAACCGCTGAACACTCGCTCGATCCGGAGGCTGTGATCCGGGAATTCCAGCAGCCGCTGCTGGGATATCTGCGGCGCTATGTCGGCAACCCGACGGTGGCGGAAGACCTGCTGCAGGAAACATGGATGCGGATGACCCGCGGGCTCGAGGGCTTCGCCGGTCATTCCTCGATCAAGACCTGGTTGTTCACGATCGCCAGCCGCGTGGCTGCCGACTATCTGCGCCGCCCGGTCAACAAGGTCCGCCTCGTCGATCTCGACGAGGCCGGTGAGATCATCGATCCGGCCCAGGAGATCGGCGACAAGGTGATCGCCGACGAGATGAGCGATTGCGTGCGCGAGGTGATCGACAGCCTGCCCGATGCCTATCGATCGACCCTGCTGCTGCATGATCTCCAGGATTTCTCCCTGGAGCAGACCGCCGAGATCGCCGGCAGTACCCCGGGCGCGACCAAGATCCGGTTGCACCGCGCGCGCCAGCGACTGAAGGCGGCGCTCGACCGCGAATGCGACTTCTACCACAGCCGCCAGGGCGTCTTCCGTTGCGACCGCAAGTCGGACGACGAGTGATCCTGTGGCAGCACCATTGATTGGAGAGTTCGATGCAAGTTCTTGAGATTTATGATCCCGCGATGTGTTGCTCGACCGGGGTCTGCGGGCCGGACGTCGACCCTGCGTTGGTCAGTTTCGCCGCGGATCTGAAATGGCTGGAAACTCGTGGCGTTGCCGTGCTGCGCTATAATCTCGGCCAGGACGCTGGGGTGTTCGCCGGGAACCCGTCCGTGGTCAAGGAACTTGCGGCTGGCCTCGACCGGCTGCCGATCATCGCTCTAGATGGTCGCATCGTTTCCGTCGGGGTCTATCCGTCGCGCATCCAACTGGCGCAGACGCTCGGGATCGACGCCGGGTCGGCGGTGGATGGGGCTGTGGCTGCGCCGGCCTGCGTGGCCGGTTCCGGCTGCTGCTGAGGATAAGATCTTGTCCCTTCCCGCGACCACGACCCGCTACCTGTTCTTCACCGGCAAGGGTGGCGTCGGCAAGACCTCGCTGTCCTGTGCCGCCGGACTCGCGCTGTCGGAAGCCGGCAAGCGCGTGCTGATCGTCAGCACCGATCCGGCGTCCAACCTCGACGAGGTGCTCGGCACGTCGCTTTCCGGCGCGCCGACGCCGGTGGTCGGCGCGCCCGGCCTGTTCGCCCTCAATATCGATCCCGAGGCCGCGGCCCGCGACTATCGGGAGTTGCTGGTAGGGCCGTATCGCGGCATCCTCCCGCCCGCGGCGATCGCCAGCATGGAGGAGCAGTTCTCCGGGGCATGCACCGTCGAGATCGCGGCGTTCGATCAATTCGCCCGGTTGCTCGGGGATTCGGAAGCGACCGTCGGTTTCGACC
>CAIUCF010000812.1 GCA_903897565.1 uncultured Rhodospirillales bacterium
CCCGATCGGCGAGGAAAGCTTCTTCGACGAGGTGCTGCCCGCCGATTTCAGACTGGTGCCACCGCGCGAGGCCGGGTTCGGCATGGGGCTGATCCACGCCGCGCGCGACATCCTCGCCGCCGGCTATGGCAGCATGTGCCTGGTCAATTCCGACAGCCCGACCTTGCCCTCGGTCTATCTCGCCGAGGCGGCGCGCCTTCTCGCCTTGCCCGGGGACCGCGTCGTGCTCGGACCCGCCGCCGATGGCGGCTACTACCTGATCGGGCTCAAGCGGTTTCATCTGCGGATGTTCGAGGAGGTCGACTGGAGCACCGAGCGGGTCTTTCGCCAGAGCCTGGCGCGCGCGGCGGAAATCGGCCTCGAGGTTGCCACCCTGCCGGCATGGTACGACGTCGATGATCATGAGACCTTGGCGGCGCTGGCGGAGGAGCTCTTCGCGCCCAGCGCCACTACGCTTTACCCGGGCGGGTCGCCTGCTGTTCATAGCCGGGCCCTGCTGGAGAATCTGATCGCGCAGGGCCTCGACGTCGGATCGTGCCGTCTCGACCGAGCAGGCTAGAGATACGCTTGCCCGAGCGCCGGCGTTCCTCTCTCGTGCCGTTGGCTACACTCGCAAGCGGCCTGGTTGCGCTCTCCCTAGCCGCCGTCTGGGCGCAGGAGTTGCGGCGGATGGACGTGTTCATCGGGCTTGCACTGCTGCAGGGCGGGCTATACGCCGCGGGGCTCGTCGCGATCCGCCGACCGCTGCCGGCCCAGGCGTTTGCCCTGATCCTCACCGTCGCCGTGGTTCTGCGGATCATCGCGACCGCCTCTCCGGTCTTCCTGTCGACCGACATCTTTCGCTATGTCTGGGATGGCAGGGTCCAGGCGGCGGGCATCAATCCCTACCGCTATGTGCCGAACGATCCGGCATTGACCCCGCTGCGGGATACCGAGATCTGGCCCAACATCAATCGCGCCACCAAGGCGCACACCATTTATCCACCGGTCGCCCAGTGGATCTACCTGGCCGCGCAACTCGGCGGCAGCAACCGGATCGCGATGAAGGCGATGATGTTGCTGCTCGAGGGGGTGGGGGTCTTTGCGCTCTATCGCGTGCTGCTGGCGCGAGGGCTACCGCGCGAACGCCTGCTCGCCTATCTCTGGCACCCCCTGCCGATCTGGGAGATCGCCGGGTCCGGCCATATCGATGCCGCCTTGGTCGCGTTCATCGCGCTGGCACTCTGGGCCTGGACCGCCGGCCGGCAAGGCTGGGTCGGCGTCGCGCTGGCCGCGGCTGCGCTGGTCAAGTTCTTCCCGGTGATCCTCGCCCCGGGTCTCTGGGGTCGGGCGGCGTGGCGGCGAGGCGATTTCCGGCTGCCGCTCGTGATCGCGGCACTGATTCCGCTCGCCTACCTGCCCTATCTTGGCGTCGGCCTCGGCGTCCTCGGCTATCTGCCCGGCTACGCCCGGGAAGAACAACTCGGCAGCGGTAGCGGGCTCTGGCTGGTCGACGCCATCCATCGCCTCGTGCCGCTGCCAATCATGACCTACCTCATCGTCGGCGGCGCGTTGCTCGCTTGGCTTGTGTTGCGTTGCTTTACGGCCAAGCCGTCCAAAGCCCTCGAAAACCTCAGAGATCTCGCGGTCGCCTTCACCTTCTTCGTATCGCCCCACTACGCCTGGTATTTCATCTGGCTGATCCCCATCTTGACTGTCACATCCGGAGATTATCTTCTGTGGTCGACCTTGGCCGCCTTTCTACTCTATTGGGCCCCCACCCCCAGCCTCGCGCCGCTTTGGATCGGCGCCGTCCTCTACGGTGGCACCGGGGTTTTGTCGCTGATCTTTCTCGCCTGCGGACGGGCATCCTGCCTCCCGCCAATCGTCAGAGAACAGGAATCCGCCGATGAAGCATGAGACCATCATCAAATCGCCGTCGATGCCGCTGGCCTCGCCGTCCTATCCGCGCGGGCCCTATCGCTTCATCGACCGTGAATATCTGACGATCACCTATGAATCGGACCCCGACGCCATTCGTGCCGCCCTCCCCGAGCCGCTCGAGCCTGACGGCAGCAACACCGTGCTCTATGAATTCATCCGCATGCCGGATTCCTCTGGCTTTGGTGACTATACCGAGTCCGGCGTCGTCATCCCGGCGATTTACAAGGGCGAGCATCTGACGTTCACCGCGCAGATGTATCTCGACGACGAGCCGCCGATCGCAGGCGGCCGCGAGATCTGGGGCTTTCCCAAGAAGCGCGGCAACCCGAAGCTGGGGATCTGCCACGACACGCTGACCGGGACGCTCGAATATGCCGGGATTCAGGTCGCGGTCGGCACCATGAGCTACAAGCACGAAAACATGCTCTACGATCTCAGCGCCGAGAAGGCGCTGTCATCGGATGCCATGATCGCCAAGCTTAAGAAGACGGCCGTCAATTTCAAGCTCATCCCCGATATCGAAGGCCATCCGGCGATCGCGCAACTGGTTGCCTACAATCTGACCGACATCCGGCTCAAGGGTGCCTGGACCGGGCCGGCACGGCTGCATCTGGTTCCCCATATCAATGCGCCGGTCGCCGACCTCCCGGTTCGTCGGGTCCTCGGCGGCGCTCATTATATCGCCGACCTGACCTTGCCCTATGGCCGGGTACTCCATGACTATCTCAAACCCTGATCTGCGTGTATCCCATGACGTGAGATCAACGCTTTGCCGGGAACCACTCTTCCACGCAAGGCGTTGACACTGACGCCGGAACTTCCTGACAATCCGAATGTGATACCACAACGTCCCGCCAAGAGGTCGCCCGCTTGAACGCAGATTCCCGATCTCTCGCCGCCCGCTACCGTTATGTCCGCGCCCAGAGCCTGGCGCTCGCTGCGCCGCTCTCGGCAGAGGACCAATCCGCCCAATCCATGCCGGATGCCAGTCCGACGAAGTGGCACCTCGCCCATACCGCCTGGTTCTTCGAGACCATCGCCCTCCCGGTCGTCGAGCCCGAGGCGCCGCCCTTCGACGCCAAGTTCGGCTATCTCTTCAATTCGTACTACGAGGCGCTCGGCGCCCGTCAGCCGCGTCCGCTGCGCGGGTTGCTGACCCGGCCCAGCCTCGCCACCGTCCTGAAGTATCGCGACCATGTCGATGCCCGGGTCGAGGCCCTACTCGAGACCCTCGGCGGCGGGGCGTCGACGCCGGAGACGCGTCGCTTCCTCGAAATGGTGGAACTCGGCATCCAGCATGAGCAGCAGCATCAGGAATTGCTCCTGACCGACATCAAGCACCTGTTTGCGCAGAATCCGCTCGTCCCGGCCTATGCCGCGCCGCCCGATCACGGAGCGAGCGATCCATATCGCGATCGGGCGCGGCTGCAATGGATCGCCTGCCCCGGGGGACAGGTCGAGATCGGCCATGACGGAAGCGGCTTCAGCTTCGATAACGAGCGGCCGCGCCATGCCATCCTGCTGCGGCCATACAGCCTCGCCAACCGGCTCGTCACCTGTGGCGAGTATCTCGCCTTCATCGGCGATGGCGGCTATCGCCGACCCGAGTTCTGGCTCTCCGAAGGTTGGGCGATGCGCGTCGCCGAGGATTGGCAGGCGCCACTCTACTGGCGTCGGCTCGACAACGGCGACTGGGAGATCTTCACCCTGTTCGGGCTGCGGCCCTTCGACCCCGATGCGCCGGTCTGCCACGTCAGTTTCTACGAAGCCGCCGCCTATGCCGCCTGGGCCGATGCACGGCTGCCAACCGAAGGCGAATGGGAGGCTGCCGCCCAGCGCGCGCCGATCATGGGGAACTTCCTCGATCCGCTGCGGCTCCACCCCTCGCCCTCCGCCGCGACCGAGGATTTGACCCGCATGCATGGCGATGCCTGGAACTGGACGCGGTCGTCATACGACCCCTACCCGGGCTTCCGCGCCGATCCCGGCGCGATCGGCGAGTACAACGGCAAATTCATGATCAACCAGATAGTGCTGCGCGGCGGCAGCTGCTTCACGCCCGCCGACCATATTCGAACCAGTTACCGCAATTTCTTCCCGGCGTCCGCACGCTGGCAGGTTACCGGCATTCGCCTAGCGAGGGATTCATGAGCCAGACCGCCGCCCGGGAAAAGCCGGGGACACTGCCGGGATCGTCGGGATTCTGCCGCGATCTGGTCGCGGGATTGAAACTGTCGCCAAAGACCGTTTCACCCAAATATTTTTATGACGATACCGGCTCGGCGCTGTTCGATGCGATATGCACGCTTCCCGAATACTATCCGACCCGCAAGGAGACCGACCTCCTGACCCGACACGGCGCGGCGATCGCGGCGCAGATCGGCCCGGATGTCGAGATCATCGAGTTCGGCGCGGGCTCGGTCATCAAGATCCGCCACCTTTTCGACACGCTCGACCGCCCGCGCCGCTTCACGCCGATCGATATCTCGGGCGCCCATCTCCACGCCTCGGCGGCGGTCCTGCGGGCGGATTATCCGGGGATCGAAATCCGCCCGGTCATCGCCGATTTCACCCAGCCCTTGGCGCTGCCGATCCGCGACGATGCCCGTCGCGTCGGCTTCTTCCCGGGCTCCAGCATCGGCAATTTCACGCCCGCCGAGGCGCTCGCCTTCCTGACGCGGTTGACCGGCGTGCTGCGCGGCGGCGGATTGCTGATCGCCGTCGACCTGATCAAGGACCCTGCGGTCCTGCACGCCGCCTATAACGATGCCGCCGGGGTAACCGGCCAGTTCAACCTCAACCTGCTGGCGCGCGCGAACCGCGAACTGGGCGCCGATTTCGATCTCGACGGCTTCGCGCATTACGCATTCTACCATCCGGTCCTGAACCGGATCGAAATGCATCTGATCAGCCGGCGCGCGCAAAGCGTCCGCATCTGCGACGAGATCTTCGAATTTTGCGAAGGCGAGAGCATCCACACCGAATGTTCCTACAAATATTCGGTCTCGAGTTTCCAGGCATTGGCACGGGCCGCAGGCTTTACGCCCGTCGACGTCTGGGAAGACGGCTGGATGAGCGTCCACTGGCTCGAATTGCAGGACTGAACCGTCCTAATTCTGCGCCGCCACCGCGCAGGCGTGGTCCTGGAGTTCCTCGCCGCTGCCCGTATCCAGATCGACGACACTCGCCTCGTCATTCAGCAGATAGAAGCCGGGCTTTCCGTCCTTGAACCTCGCCCCGGTCACCACGATGGTCTGGCGCCCCATCGCCTGCGCGACGGTGTTGTCTCGCGCGACGACGAGGCTGAAGGGATTGATCCCGTCGAGGGTTTCGCCATCGACGCGTCGGACCCGATAGCGATGGCCGGCAAGCGGCACATCAAGCAGACTCCAGGTCTCGCCGATCTCGGACTCGTGGGCCCGTAGCGCCGCGGCGACATCGGCCCGGACGCAATCGATATGGATATGCAACTGATTCTGGCTGCGCCCGAAGGCGGAGTTGATCGCCAGGGAAATGTCCTCGCGGGGCAGCTGAAGGTGCAGCCGTTCTTCGGTGAAATGGCGATTGGCCCAGGCCTCGGCGAAATAGTTCGGCGACCCCGGCGCCAGGATTTGCGGATCTTCGATTCCCGTCACCCGCAGGGTCGGAATCAGCAGGAACTGGCTCGCCCCCTTGCTGTCCTTTAGGATCGCGAATCCCTCGCCCTCTGCCACCAGGACGCATGGCGCGGGGCTGCCCGCAGCATGCTGATGCGGCACGCAACCATCATGGATGAGCTTCCACAACACGTCTGAATCGGCCCGGGCCGCGGTGCTGAACACGAGCGCGGCCAGGATCACGGTCGCTCCGGCGAGCCGGGATGCCAGGCTCATCCCGCTCGCGACGCGGCGGTTCCGATAATTCGCTCTCATCGTCACTCCCGCGCCAGCAAGGGGCGCCCGATCGTTTCGGGAAACAGGTAGTCGAGCCCGAAATGGAGCTGGGCGATAACCCCGAGGCCGTCCCCACTGGCCTCGGTCGCCGGAATCGTCGCTTCGATGCCGAGCTCCCAGCCCTCCCCGGCATAGGCGAAGCCGGGCGCGACGGTGAGCATAGTCGAGCCGCCGCGGCTGGGGGTCGAGCCCAGAAACTCGACCATCGGCGTCGTCGCCCGGATGACGGCGGGCAGTTCGTCGCTCTGGACCAGCGCCTCGCGATAGGGGATCGAATAGGCGACGGCGAGCCCGCCCGTGATCTGATCCACCCGCGCCGCGGCGTCGGCAAGCTGATAGCCGGCAAAACCGGAGACGGCGAACGGCTTCAGCCAGCCGAGAGCGACATCACCGAGTCCCTTGCCGAAATACACCGTCGGCGTGGTCGCACCGACGGGGTCGGCTCCGGCGCGACGCGCGCCGACCCCGCCGAACTGACGATCGATGCCGAACGACAGCAGGAACTCGTGGGCGGGATCGACGATCGCCGTGTACTGCGCCACGATGTCGATATTCTGCCAGCCGGCCTGCTGTGACCCGAGGCGAGGGTCGATCCAGTTATAGCCGCCCGTCACCCAGACTCCGAGACGCTCGGTGAAGGTCTTGTCATAGAGCACGCTGAAATTGGATGTCCGCGAACCGCGGCCAGGGGTGGTATTCCCGGTGAGATAGAGTTCATCGGAAGGCGCGATCTGCGGCAGTTCGAGGGTCGCGGGGAAGATGCGATCGCCGGCCGCGGTATAGGCGTGAGCGTTCGGGCAGCCGATCCAGACGGCGCAGCCCGCAATCAGCGCCGGTGCCAGGCGCGGGGGTCTCGACGGCGAACGCATCATCCGGTCGACTCCAAGTGATCACCACAGGTTTTAGGCGAAATGGCTTCGTCACGCGAGCGCCTTGATGCGGTCCTGCGGGCTATTTGGCTGCGGCGACGTGGGTACCGTCCCAGGCGGCGCCGGGAGGGTCGCTCTCGTAGGAATCGATCCGCGCAGCATAGAGGTTGTATAGTACCATCAACGCCGGTTCGAGATCGCGGCAGGCGAGCAGCCTCTCGCGTGCCTGGGCCCAATCCTGGCGGCGATAGCCGGCGAGCATATCGTCATGCAGTGACGCGAGGCGCCGGAACGGCTCCGATCGCGCCATCTCGGCGTCCCCCATCAAGGCGTAGATCCTGACCGCCTCGCGCTTGCCCTTGACGGCGATCAGATCGAGTTCGAGCGTCGCCCAGCCGGGCGCCTCATTCCGGGTCTCCTGGCCGATCACGATCGGCACGCCGTAGGTCTTCGACTGGCCCTCGAGCCGCGACGCCAGGTTTACGGCGTCGCCGAGCACCGAATAATCGAAGCGCCGCGCCGAGCCCATATTGCCGACGACGCAAGCCCCGGTATTGAGACCGATGCCGATCGCCAGCGGCGAGAACGGACGCCCCGACGCGTTTGCGGTCTGGGCCAGCGATGCGTTCAGATCGCCGAGCGCCGCAATCATCGCGAGCGCGCTCTCGCAGGCTCGATCACCATGGCGCGGATCGTCGAGCGGGGCGTTCCAGAACGCCATGATGCAATCGCCCATGTATTTATCGATAGTGCCCCGCCGGGCCATGATGACGTCGGTCATCGGCGTCAGGAAGGCGTTGATCAGCTGGATCAAGCCCTGGGGATCGTCCTTGAAGGGCTCCGACAGGGTGGTGAAGCCGCGGATGTCGCAGAACAAAAAGGTCATCCGCCGGGTCTCGCCGCCCAGCCGCAGTCGTTCCGGATGGGCCGCGAGCGTATCGACCATTTCCGGCGCCATATACTGGCGGAAGGCTGAGCGCACACGCCGGCCTTCACGCTCGACCACGCCGTAGCGAAACACCACGGCGCCGATCATGGCCGACAGCAGGGCCGCCACCGGGCCGACGACCGGCAGCCACAAGCCGTGGAGAAATGCTGCCTGGGCAACGCCGAGCCAAACCGTGAGCGCCAGGAGGCCCGCCAGCGGCGACACGCGCCCTGGCAAGCGGGCGCCGATCCCGCCAGCAAGCCCTGCCAGCAGCAGCACC
>CAIUCF010000813.1 GCA_903897565.1 uncultured Rhodospirillales bacterium
AGGCCTGAACGCATGCCCTCGTTCCGCTGGGTCGCGATCGATGGCGCCGGGGTGGTCCAGCGCGGCGTCATGGAGGCGGCGAGCGAGGCCGAGGTGGTCGGCCAGCTGCAGCGCCGCGGCCATATCCCGATGCGGGCCGAACCCGCCGGCGCCGGCGGGCTGTTGCGCGACGCGCTGAGCTTCCAGTTCACCGGCGGCAACGCGATGACCGCGCGCGACGTCGCGGCCATCACCCGCGAATTGTCGGTGATGCTCGACGCCGGCATGGATCTCGACCGGGCCTTGCGCTTTCTCCTCGAGACCAAGCCGACCCCGCGGGTTCAGGCGGTGATGGGCCGCATCCGCGAGAAGGTGCGCAGCGGCAGTCCGCTCGCCGCCGCGCTCGCGCTGGAGCCGGCCAGTTTCTCCAAGCTCTATGTGGGATTGGTGCGGGCCGGCGAGGCCGGCGGCACCCTGGCGGCGACGCTCGAGCGACTGGCGGGTCTGCTCGACAAGGACCGCAAGCTCGCCGCCAGCGTCGGCTCGGCGATGATCTACCCGGGCATGCTGATGCTGGCGGCGGTAGGCTCCATCGTGCTGCTGCTGACCTATGTCCTGCCGCAGTTCAAGCCGCTGTTCGCCCAGAGCGGCGTCGCGCTGCCCGGCTCGACCCGCGTGCTGCTGGCGCTCGGCGACGGCACGGCGAGCGTACTGCCCTGGCTGCTGCCGCTCCTCGTCGTCGCCGTCCTCGTGGGGCTGCAATCGCTGAAGCTGCCGTCGGTGCGCCGCGCCCGCGACCGGGTGCTGCTCCATATCCCGATCGTCGGCGAGCTGATCCGGGCGACCCTGGCGGCGCGCTTCACCCGCACCCTGGGGACCCTCCTCAAGAACGGCGTCCCGCTGATCGCCGCGCTCGGCATCGTCCGCGAGACCTTGGGCAATCTGGTCGCCGAAGCGGCGATCGACGAGACCATCGAGAGCGCGCGCGGCGGCGCCGGCCTGTCGAAGCCGCTGGCGAGATCCGGCCTGTTCCCGGCCCGGACCATCCATCTGCTGCAACTCGGCGAAGAGACCGCGCAGCTCGGCGAGCTCGCACTCAAGGCCGCCGAAATCGACGAGGATCAGGTGGAGCTGACGGTGCAGCGTCTGCTCGCCCTGCTCGTGCCTGCGATCACGATCACCATGGGCATGGCGGTCGCCTCGATCATCGTGTCGCTCATGATGGCGATGCTGAGCCTCAATGACATCGCCGGCTGAACACCCCGCGGCCACCGGCTTCACCCTGCTGGAGATGCTGATCGTCATCGCCATCCTCGGCCTGGTGCTGGGCCTGTTCGCGAGCCGTGGCGCCGACCACAACAAGTCCTTGACGCTGAAAGGCACCGGCGATGCCCTGGCCGAGGAACTGCGCATCGCCCGGACCCAGGCCATCGTCAGCGGCCGCGAAGCCAGCCTGAGCATTTCGCAAGCCCCAGCCGGGTGGACCCGACCCGACGCCGCGAAGGTCGCGCTACCGGCCGACCTCACGATCAGCGTTGCAACATCCCGAGCCTTCGGCGAGGTCGCGACCGACGACGCGGTCCGGTTCGAGCCCGATGGCAGCTCGACCGGGGCGGCGATCACCCTGACCCAGGGAGCGCGGCGGCTGGAAGTCGATGTCGATTGGCTGACCGGCCGCGTTTCCGTCGCGTCATCGCCGTGACGAGGGCGCATCGGATGTCAGGCCAGGGCCAGCGCGGCTTCACCTTGCTCGAGGTGCTGGTCGCCCTGGTGATCGCGGCCTTCTCGCTCGCTTTGATGTACAACGCCGTCTCCAGCAGCCTGACCGGGGTGCGGATCGCCGGCCATTACGCCGAGGCGCTGAGCCGGGCACGCTCCCATCTCGCCGCAATCGGCCAGGACCCGGCGCAGCTGATTGGCCATCACGATGGCGACGATGGCGGCGGCTTCGCCTGGCACCTCATCGTCGAGCCGATCCCGGGCGAGCGCAGCCCGAACGGCGTCACCGTCTACGGCTGCGCCGTCACCATCTCCTGGCAGGACGGCCTCCTGCCCCGGGACGTCACGCTCGAAACCCGCCGCATCAGCCTCGGCAAGGTGGCGAAGTAGCATGGGTATGTTCCGCTGGCCCAGGATTCTCCCTCTCCGCCCCTCCGGGGGGGAGAGGGTCGGGGTGAGGTGGGGGGGCACCGCCAGCAGCCCGCCTCTCCCTCCCGCCGCTACCGCGTCGGGATCCTCCGGCTTCACCCTGCTCGAACTGCTGGTGGCGCTCGCTGTGTTCAGCATGCTGGTGGTCGGCCTGACCCAGGGCCTGCGCTTCGGTATCCAGGGCTGGGGCGCGCAGAGCCGCGAGACCCGCAAGCTCGCAGAACTCGACTCCGTCGATCGCCTGCTCCGCGACCTGCTGAGTTCGATCCAGCAACGCGGCGGCAGCGGCTTTTCCGGCGAGCCGCACCAGCTGCGTTTTGTCGGGTTGCTGCCGCGCGCGGCGCCCCCGGCGATCCGGGTCGAGACCATCACCTTGCTGGTGACCAAGGACGGCTTGCTGTCGCTCAGCTGGGTCCCGCCGGTCACCGCCAAATCGGCCAAGCCGCCGCAGCCGACCGTGACCCCGATCCTCGATCACGTCGCCGGGATCCAGCTCGGCTACTACGCCGAAGCGCAGCAGGTGGGCGAGAACAAGGAATTGAAGGCCGGCTGGCGGGCACGATGGGATGATGGCGGCGCGATCCCGACCATGGTCCGGATCCATATCGATTTCGCCGAGGGCGACCCCCGGCATTGGCCCGATTTCGTGATCGCCCCGATGGTCGGCGGCGACAAGAGTACCGGGCAGCGCCCCCGCGACCACTGAATCAGGTCGCGACCCGGCAGGACTGCCGGGTCGCGATCCCTCATCTTCTGTTAGTGGCTGAGAACCGGCGTGTTCTCGAGCTGCACCGCCTTCAGCGAGCGCGGGTTGAGGCCGAGCGCATGCAGGATCGTCGGCGCGATCTGCGTGGTCTCGACGACGGTACTGACCGTTTCCGCGGAAAGCTGCGGTGAGGACAGCAACAGGCCGACATTGCGATCATCGACCGCGAAGCCGCCATGCTCCGCGCGCTTCGAGCCGCCAGTGCAGATCGCGCCATGCGGCGTGACCGCGATGAAGTCCGGCACCCGGCTGCTGGTGAAGGGATCGCCGAAGAACTTCGTCAGCATCGTGCGATCGAACAAGGTCTGGATATGCAGCTCGCTGGCATGCGACTTCATATAGGCCTCGGCCGCGTCGTAGCTCGTCTTCTCGGTCGCCGGGTCGAGCCAGACCAGTGCCGCGTCGTCACAGATCTCGAAACCCTGGCCGAAGCCGGGGATGCTGGCATAGCCGGAATCGGAGATCGCCTGGCGCACCGCCGGGTTGATCGGCGACTGGCCATGCTTGGCGCTGATGATGATCAGGGTCGACTGGTCCAGGCCCTTCGTCTGCAGCTCGCTCTCGAACTTGCCGATCGAGTCGTCGACGAACTGCAGGTTCAGGGTGAGGGCGTTGCCTGGGGTGGCGTTGGCGTCGAGATAGCCGCCGCGCAGGGTCTTGTCGGCATCGGCATTGCCGGCCTTGGCGAGCTTCTGGCCGACGCTGACGGACTGGAAGTTCATGCCGAAGATCGCCGGAACGGTTTCCGTCTTGGTGCCGGTGCCGTCCTTGCCGTCGATCCAATTCAACACGGCCTGGACCTTCAGCGCGTCATAGGTGCGCACGCCGGTGAAGCTGGTGGTATAGTCGTCGCCCGGCTGCGCGCCGGCGTCGAGCGTGTCCTGTGCGTTGATTTCCGGCGCATAGAGTTCGTCGAGGCCCGTGCCCGAGGGGCCGGCGAGATCCTCATAAGCCGGATGCTTGTCGGACCACACGGTGTGGAGACCGGCCTGCTTGATCACTTCGAAGATCGTGTTGGTGCGCAGGTACTGATGCGGGTAGGTCGGCACGCACTGACCTTTGACGATCTGGCGCTGCATGTTGTCGGGATCGAGCTGGGTCAGGACCTGGCCGATCGTGCCGCCGCCCGAAATGTCGTCGAGGCTCTTGTCGAGGTTCTCGAAATTGGTGATCTCGGTGCCGGGGTTGCCGACGCAGCCCGGATCCACCAGCCCCTGGCTGGTGTAGAACGACTTCGACGGGTAGGAATTGCGGTCATAGCTGTCGTCGTAGAACAGGCCGGCGACGCGCGGCGTGGCGCCGGTGACCTGGGCCAGCATGCCGGGGTAGCTGTCGGACGGAAACGTCGTCAGCGCGTTCGGGTAGACGACGCCATGCTGGGCCAGCTTGGCGAAGTTGCTCGCGGGGTGGTTGGCGATCCACTTGGCGAGATCGACCGCGTGCAGGCCGTCGACGCTGACCAGCAGGACATGCTGATAGGTCGCGGGCACGACCGGGGTCGAAGCGACGGTCGCCTGGGCGGAACTGCCCGCGCCGACGAGCGCGACGGCGCTCAAGGCGCTGGATAAGAGTAGGTTTCGATAGGCACGCATGAAGTGACCCTCCTCGTTATTCCGGGTGACACTCCCCGGGGAGGCGGGCACCGTAACCGGGCGCTCGTGACAGTCGCATGACGATCAGGACGCGGAACGATGATGTTTTTTAAGTAACAATTAACCATCGGGTTGAGGCGTTTACGGCCCTCGCAACTTCAAAGATCCGTCCTGTTGAAATTTATCATATTGCAGTAGATAATATTCTGAAAATGGCCGTCGCCGTCTAAGATGGCGCATCGCTCGCTC
>CAIUCF010000814.1 GCA_903897565.1 uncultured Rhodospirillales bacterium
ATCCTGAAGGATCCGGATGTCGTCAGCCTGTCCTCGTTCATCGGCGTCGACGGCACCAATACGACCGGCAATACCGGGCGCTTCCTGATCAACCTGCGGCCGCGCGAGCAGCGCAGCCTTGCCGTCTCGGCGATCATCCGCCGGCTGCAGCAGGAGGTCGCGTCGGTCCCGGGGATCGCGCTGTACATGCAACCGGTCCAGGATTTGACGATCGACACTGCGGTAAGCGCGACCCAGTATCGGTTCATCCTCGAGAACCCGGATCCGGCACAGTTCGCGACCTGGATTCCCAAGCTGCTCACGCGGCTGCGGGCAATCCCCGAGCTCACCGACGTCGCCAGCGATCTCCAGCAGACCGGGCTCGCTGCCTACATCGACATCGACCGCGCCACGGCGGCGCGTTTCGGGATCACACCGGCGACCGTCGACAATACGCTCTATGACGCGTTCGGGCAGCGCATCATCTCGACGATCTTCGCGCAGTCCAACCAATACCGCGTGATCCTGGAGGCCGATCCGAAGCTGCAGGGGACGATCGGATCCTTAGGCTCCTTGTACCTGCCATCCTCGACCTCGAGCACCGGTCAGGTGCCGCTCTCGGCGATCGCGACGATCACCGAGAGAACCGCGCCGCTGCTCGTCAATCATCTCGGGCAGTTTCCGGCGACGACGGTCTCGTTCAATCTGGCCCCGGGCGCGTCGCTGGGGGCTGCGGTGACGGCGATCGAGCAGGCCGAGACCACTATTGGCCTGCCGGCCAGCTTCCTGACGAGTTTCCAGGGTGCGGCCCTGGCCTTCCAGAAGTCGCTCGGGAACGAGTTGCTGCTGGTGCTGGCCGCGGTGGTGACGGTCTATATCGTTCTCGGCGTTCTCTACGAGAGCTTCATTCATCCGATCACGATCCTCTCGACCCTGCCGTCCGCCGGCATCGGCGCGCTGCTGGCCCTGATGCTGATGGGCGATGATCTCGACGTGATCGCCATCATCGGCATCGTGCTGCTGATCGGCATCGTCAAGAAGAACGCGATCATGATGATCGACTTCGCGCTCGACGCCGAGCGCCGGGAGGGCAAGCCGGCGCGGGAGGCGATCTACCAGGCCTGCCTGCTGCGGTTTCGCCCCATCCTGATGACCACGCTCGCCGCGCTGCTGGCGGCGCTGCCGCTGATGCTCAGCGGCGGCACCGGCGCCGAGCTGCGGCAGCCGCTCGGCGTCGCCATCGTCGGCGGCCTGATCGTCAGCCAGATCCTTACCCTGTTCACGACGCCGGTCATCTATCTCGCCTTCGATCGCATGGGGCGCTGGGTCTCGTCACGGCTCTCGACCGCACCTGATCCTGCGCCGACCGGCGGCCTGCCGTGAACCCCTCCGCCACCTTCATCGCGCGCCCGGTCGCGACCATCCTGCTGACGCTGGGCGTCGCCCTGTCGGGTGTCTTTGCTTTCGGCTTGTTGCCGGTGGCGCCGCTGCCGCAGGTCGATTTCCCGACCATTTCGGTGCAGGCCCCGTTGCCCGGCGCGAGCCCGGAGACGGTCGCGACCAGCGTCGCCAGTCCGCTCGAACGCCATCTCGGGCAGATCGCCGACCTGACCGAAATGACCTCGCAGAGCTCGCTCGGCAATGTCCGCGTCACGCTGCAGTTCGGGCTCGATCGCGATATAGACGGCGCGGCCCGCGACGTCGAGGCGGCGATCAACGCGGCCCGGGCCGATCTGCCGTCGAACCTCAAGAGCAACCCGACCTATCACAAGATCAACCCTGCCGACGCGCCGATCCTCATCATCGCGCTGACCTCCAAGACCAAGACCATGGGGCAGCTCTACGATACGGCGGCGACGGTGCTGCAACAGAAGCTGTCGCAGATCGACGGCATTGGCGAAGTCGATCTCGGCGGCTCGTCGCTGCCGGCCGTACGGGTCGAGCTGACCCCGGGCGCCATGTTCAAATACGGCATCGGTCTCGAAGACGTGCGCGCGGGGCTCGCCTCCGCAAATGCCGATTCGCCCAAGGGCGCAGTGGAAGCCGGCTCGCGCCGATTTCAGATCTACACCAACGACCAGGCAACCCACGCGGCCGATTATGCGCCGCTCGTCGTCGCCTATCGCAATGGCGCCGCCGTACATCTGACCGATATCGCGACGATCGCCGATTCGGTCGAGAACCTCCGCAATCAGGGTCTCGCCAATGGCCAGCCTTCGGTGCTGGTACAGCTGTTCCGGCAACCGGGCGCCAACATCATCGCCACGGTCGATCGGGTCAAGGCAGCGCTGCCGCAGCTCGAGACCGCGATTCCCGGCGATATCTCGCTGACCTTGGCCGCTGACCGGACGACGACGATCCGCAGCTCGCTCGCCGATACCGAGCGGACCTTCCTGATCTCGGTCGTCCTCGTCATCGGCGTCGTCTTCGTGTTCCTTCGCAACCCGCGCGCGACGTTGATCCCGATCGTTGCCGTGCCGATCTCGATCATCGGCACCTTCGGCGCGATGTATCTGCTCGGCTATAGTCTCGACAACCTGTCGCTGATGGCCCTGATCGTCGCGACCGGCTTCGTTGTCGACGACGCCATCGTCGTGCTCGAAAATGTCTCGCGTCATCTCGAAGAGGGCATGCCGCGGATGCAGGCCGCGCTTCAGGGATCGCGCGAGGTCGCCTTCACGGTGTTGTCGATGAGCCTGTCGCTGATCGCCGTGTTCCTGCCGATCCTGCTGATGGGTGGCATCGTCGGCCGGTTGTTTCGCGAATTCGCCGTCACGCTCTCGATCGCGATCCTGATCTCGCTGCTGGTCTCGCTGTCGACCACGCCGATGATGTGCTCGCGGCTGCTGAAGGTCGATCGGAATTACCGGCCGGGCCGCTTCCTGCGCGCCAGCGAGGCTTGCTTCGACTGGCTGCACTCGCATTACGAGCGGAGCCTGGGGCCGGCGCTCCGCCACCCGAGGCTGACCTTGCTCGCCCTGCTCGTCACCATCGGGCTCAACGGCTATCTCTATGTCACGATCCCGAAGGGCTTCTTCCCGCAGCAGGATACCGGCCGGCTCATCGGCAATATCCAGGGCGACCAGAGCATATCGTTTCAGCTGATGCGCCAGAAGCTGGCACAATTCCTCGCCATCGTCGGAACTGATCCGGCCGTGGCGTCGGTCGAGGGTTTCACCGGCGGACAGCAGACCAATTCCGGCTTCGTCTTCGTCACCTTGAAACCAAGTAACGTGCGGCACGTCTCGGCCGATGCGATCATCGCGCGGCTGCGGCACAAGCTCAACGCCGTCGCCGGCGCGCGCCTGTTCCTGCAGTCGGTGCAGGATATCCGGGTCGGCGGTCGACCCGGCGCTGCCCAATACCAGTACACCCTTCAGGGTGAGACGACGGCGGACCTGTCGCACTGGGGGCCGATCCTGACCGAAGCGCTGCAACACGACCCGATTCTCGCCGATGTCAGCTCGGACCTGCAGCAGACCGGTCTCGAGACCGATTTGACGATCGATCGCGCTACCGCGGCGCGTCTCGGGGTGACGCCCAGCACCATCGACAACACGCTCTACGACGCCTATGGCCAGCGCCAGGTGTCGACGATCTACAACACGCTCAACCAGTATCACGTGGTCATGGAGGTGGCGCCGCAATACTGGCAGAGCCCGGAAACACTGCGCGATCTCTATGTCAGCACCTCCGGCCAGCAGGCGAGCGGGACCAGGACCTCAGGTTTCGCTGCCGGGACGGTGGGTTCCGTGTCGAGCGCCGCGTCGCAGATCGCCGCCGTCGCCGGAGATTCCGCGCGCAATCAGGCGCTCAACGGCATCGCGGCCTCGGGAAAATCCTCGGCGTCCAGCGGCACGGCGGTCAGCACCAGCGTCGAGAAGATGGTGCCGCTCGCGGCCTTCATGAGCGTCGCGCCCGGAAACGCCGCGCTCGGCGTCAATCATCAGGGCCAGTTCGTCGCCGCGACCGTGTCGTTCAATCTCGCGCCGGGAAAATCCTTGAGTGATGCGACCGCGGCCATCAAACGCGCCAGCAACCTGATCGGCCTGCCCAATTCGATCCATGGCAGCTTTGCCGGCACGGCGCAGGCCTTCGCCGATTCGCTCAGCACCGAGCCGCTGCTGATCCTGGCCGCGATCCTGGCGGTCTATATCGTGCTCGGCGTGCTCTATGAGAGTTATATCCACCCCGTGACGATCCTCTCCACCCTGCCGTCGGCCGGCGTCGGCGCTCTGATCGCGCTGTCGATCTGCGGCATGGAATTCACCATCATCGCCATGATCGGCATCATCCTGCTGGTCGGCATCGTCAAGAAGAACGCCATCATGATGATCGATTTCGCGATCGACGCGCAGCGCCGCCGCGGTCTGTCGCCGCACGACGCCATCCGCGAAGCCTGTTTGCTGCGCTTCCGTCCGATCATGATGACGACCGCGGCGGCGCTGTTCGGCGCACTGCCGATGGCGTTCGGCTCCGGCGACGGCGCGGAGCTGCGACAGCCGCTCGGCATCTCGATCGTCGGTGGGCTCATCGTCAGCCAGGCGCTTACGCTCTATACGACCCCCGTCGTCTATCTGTATCTCGACCGCCTCGGCCAATGGTCACGGCGGCACTGGCAGAAGCTCTACCCACCGCCCATCGCGGAGAATTTGACATGACCCGCCGCCTTGCCCGAACCGGCGCGGTCGCCGGCGGACTGGCCCTCATGCTGTCCGGCTGCCTCGTGGGCCCGGACTACCATCGGCCGACGGCCGTGATCGCCCCGAGCTTCAAGGAGCTGGCGGGCTGGAAGCTCAGCGCGCCGAACGACAGCATTGATCGCGGCGCCTGGTGGTCGGTCTATCACGACCCCGAACTCGACCGGCTCGAAGCCCAGGTCGCGATCTCGAATCAGAGCCTGAAGGCCTCGGAGGCGGCCTATCGTCAGGCGCGGGCACTGACCGCTGAAGCCCGCGCGGGCTTGTTCCCGACCCTCGGCGTGAGCAGCGGGGCAACCCGGAGCCGCGATACCACGGGCTCCTCCGACGGCCGCGACCTCTTCACGCTGGAAGGCCAGGCGAGCTGGGATCTCGACGTCTGGGGCAAGATCAGGCGCAGCGTCGAGAGCAACGCCGCCGGCGCCGAGGCGAG
>CAIUCF010000815.1 GCA_903897565.1 uncultured Rhodospirillales bacterium
GGATCAGGTCGGCGGGCGCGAGGGCAAACAGCGAGCAGCTCTTGCCGTCATCGATCAGGGCGAAGCCGGCCGTCGCCGCCAGCGGCACGACGCCGGTCTCGACCCGTTCCATTCCGGCGGCGGAGACCGCGGTCGCCAAGACGATCGGCCCCTCTGGGAGCGTCACGCCACCCGCGGCGAGCAGCGCCCGCGCCACCATGGTTTCGGCAAGCGCGACCGGCAGGATGAACCGCCCGGTCTGCAGGATCACCGGCAGAGTCTCGGTCAGTCCGAGGCCCGAGCCGCCCTTGGCCTCGTCCACGAGAGAGTCGCACAGCCCCGTCGCCAGGATCTCCTGCCACAGCTTGGCGAGCTGGTCGCCACCGGTCCCGGCTTCGACGGCGCGGATCAGCGCCGGGGTGCAGCGGTCGGCGAGCAGCCGTGCCGCCATGTTTTCGAGCATATCGTCCATAATCTGTCCTCCTAGCGCAGGCCGAGGCCGCGGGCGATCATGCCGCGCAGGATTTCGCGCGTGCCGCCGCGCAGGGAAAACGCCGGGTTCATCGCCGCGACATAGGCGAGCGCCGCCAGTAGATCGGGATCGGCGATCTCGTCGGGGCGCGAGGCGAGATGATCGGCGACCAGTGCCGGCACTGCCTGCTCGAACTCGGTGCCGATGTCCTTGAGCAAGGCTGCCAGGGTCTCGGGCCGCTCGCCGCGCACCAGCTGCCCGGTGATCGAGATCGACAGCGCCCGCAAGGCCGCGAGCCGGCTGGTCAGCGAGCCGACCAGGGCCGCGGTGGCGTCGTCGTCGATGCCGGCGCTGCGCAGGTAGCGCAGCCAGAGATCGAACAGCACGACGCTGGAATAGAGCCGTTCCGGGCCGCTGCGCTCGAAGGCGAGTTCGGCGCGGACCTGGTTCCAGCCATCGCCCTCCTTGCCGACCAGGGCATCCTCGGCGAGTTCGACATTGTCGAAATGGACCTCGGAGAAATGGGCATCACCGGAGAGATCGCAGATCGGCCGCGCCGTGACGCCGGGCAGCTTCAGGTCGATGATGACCTGCGACAGCCCTTCATGCCGATCGCCGGCCGCGCCGGAAGTCCGCACCAGCGCGATCATGTGGGTCGCCATGACCGAATAGGACGACCACAGCTTGGCGCCGTTGAGCACCCAACCCTTTTCGGTCTTGGTCGCCCGCGTCTTGACGCTGGCGAGATCGGAGCCGGAATCCGGCTCGCTCATGCCGATGCAGAAGAACGCCTCGCCGCGGCAGATCCGCGGCAGGTAGTATTGCCGCTGCGCCTCGGTGCCGTAATGCAGGATCAACGGCCCGCTCTGGCGTTCGGAAATCCAGTGCGCCGCGACCGGCGCGCCGGCGATCAGCAACTCCTCGACGATCACGAAGCGCGAGAAATATCCCAACGCCGCGCCGCCGTAGTCGCGCGGCAGGGTGACGCCGACCCAGCCTTTCTTGGCCAGCGCCCGGCTAAAATTCGGATCATGCCCCATCCAGGAGCGCGCGCGGCGCTCGGCGCTGAGGCCGGCGAGCTGCTCGGCGAGGAACGCCTTGACCGCGGGCCGAAGCGCTTCGTCCGCCTCGGGGATTTTCGTGAGCTTGAGTGAGTCGAACATCGTGGCTCCGGCCTCTCGTCGTTCTGCTGGTCGCGCGTCAGGTGCCGTTGAACACCGGCGGCCGCTTGTCGTGGATGGCGTCGAGCGCCTCCTGATGATCCTTGGTCAGATGGGCGAAGACCTGGTACTGCGCCGACAAGGTCATGACCTGCTCGAAGCTCTGCTCGACACCCGCCCGCATCAGCTTCTTGGTCATCCGCAGCACTTCCGGCGGCTGCTGGCTGATGGTGTTCGCCAATGCCAGCGCCTCGTCGCGCAGGGCGGCATCGGGCACGCGCCGCGAGACCAGGCCCCAGGCCACCGCCGTCGCGGAATCGATGATCTGGCCGGCGAAATAGAGCTGCGAGGCCCGCTCCCAGCCGATGATCTTGGGCAGCAGCCAGGCACCACCATCGCCGGGCACCAGGCCGATCTTGAGGAAAGTCGCGCCGAACTTGGCTTTCTCCGCGGCGATGCGGATGTCGGCGAGGCAGGCGAGGTCGTTGCCGAGGCCGATCGCGGCGCCGTTGACGGCGGCGATCACCGGCATTTCCAGGTTCCACAGCGCGCGCACCACCTCGTGGATGCCCGCCTGATAGAGCTGCAGGAAATCGCGCGGCTTCTTGCCGGCATCATGGGCCCAGTCGCGCAATTCCTTGAGATCGCCGCCGGCCGAGAACACGCCGTCGCAGCCGGTCAGGATGACGCAGCGCAGATTTCGGTCGGCATTGAGCTCGCGGACCACGCGTTGGAACACGGCGCCATCGTCGCCAAAACCGAGGGCGTTGCGCCGCTCCGGCCGGTTGATGGTGATGATCGCGGTGTGGTCGATGCGTTCGAGCAGCAAAAAATCCGACATGGTCAACATTCCTCAGGCTTGGACTTCGTTGTTGGCTTATTGGGCGGCCGTGGCGGCGACCGGCGGCGCCGGTTCGCGGACGACCCCGCCGACGACCAGTGCATCGATCGCCGCGTCGTCATAGCCGGCCTCGGCGAGGACGGCGCGAGAATGCTCGCCGAGCCGCGGCGGCACCCTGGATTCGGCGCGGTCGCCGTTGAAGCGGACCGGCGAGCCGGCAAGCCGGAAATCGCCGAGCCCGGGATCGTTCAGGACGTGGAAGAAGTCGGTCGCGGCCAGATGCGGATCCTCCAGCACCTCGTCGAGGCTCAGTACCGGGCCCGCCGGGATGCTGAGCTCGGCACACAGGGCGAGCCATTCGGCCGTGGTCCGTTCCGGCAGCACGTTGGCGAGTTCCTGGTAGAGTTCGGTGATGTGCCGGGTCCGGGCGCCGATATCACGGAAACGCGGATCCTGGTCGAGCTTCTTGTCCGGGAACTGGCGAAAGAAGTCGATCCAGTGCTGGTCGGTGTAGGGCATCATGCTGATCAGCCCGTCGCGCGTGCGGTAGGGGCCACGCGTCTTCGCCAGCGGCCGCGGATAGCCGGTGCCGCCGAGCGCCGGCTCGAAGGTCGCGCCGTAGAGATGTTCGACCATGTTGTAGCCGACCAGGGTCTCGAACATCGGGATTTCGACGACGCTGCCGACCCCGGTCTTCTGTCGCGAGACATAGGCGGCGAGGATCGCCATGGCGGCGACGATCCCGGTCGTCTTGTCGGCGCTGACCATGGGCAGATAGCGCGCGACCCCTGTCTGGCGCTCGACCAGATCGACATTGCCGCACAGGCCCTGGATGATGTCGTCATAGGCTGGCTGTCCGGCATAGGGCCCCGCCTCGTCGAAACCGTTGAGCACGGCATAGACCAGACCCGGATGCCGTTTCAGCACCGCCTCGGGGTTCAGGTCGAGCTTGGCCAGTTTCTGCGGCCGGATGTTGTGGACCAGGATATCCGCGCCGGCGATCAAGGTCTCCAGTACGGCGCGGCCTTCCGGCTTCTGGATATCGAGGACGATGCCGCGCTTGTTGCGGTTGATGCCGAGATAGACCGCGGCCATGCCAGGCTCGGTCGCCGGGCCGGTGTAGCGGGTGGTATCACCTGACGGCGATTCGATCTTGACGACGTCGGCGCCAAAATCGGCGAGCCATTGACAGGCATACGGCGCCATCAGGACTGCCCCGAGATCGAGCACCCTCACGCCGGCGAGTGGCAGCATTTTCTTGTTATCCATTCAATCGCGACCGCACCTACCCTAGACCCGCATAAACACCGCGTCTAATATCCGTTTGGCCAATATCGATATGCCGGTGATATCAATGAAGCTGCATCAACTCCGCCAATTCGTCACCCTGGCCGAGACCCTCAACTTTCACCGCGCTGCGGAAATCCTCAACATCGCCCAGCCGCCGCTGTCGATTTCGCTGCGCAAGCTCGAGACCGAGCTCGGCGCGCCGCTGTTTTCGCGGGAGAACCGCCGCGTCGAACTGACGGCTGCGGGGGTCGCGGCGCTCTCCGAGGCGCGCCGCACCCTGTTCCATGCCGAACAATTCCGCCTCGCCGTCAAGCAGAGCCTCGCCGGCGAGCAGGGCGTGCTGCGGATCGGCTTCGTCGGCTCGGCGACGCAGGCGTTGCTGCCACGCGTGCTGCAGCCTTTCGCCCAGCGATTCCCGAAGGTCGATCTGGTGCTCGAGGAATCCTGGACCACCGATCTGCTCGCCAAGCTCGACCAGGGGCTGATGGATCTCGCCATCATCCGCGTCCCGGTCTTCGACAGCGTCCCGGCCCGGATCGACGTCCTCGAGGAGGACAGCTTCGTCGTCGTCGTCCCCGCCGCCAGCCCGCTCGCCGGGCGTGACAGCGTCGGGTTGGAGGAGCTGCGCGACCAGCCCTTTATCTTCTACTCGAAGACCAATGTCCCGAATCTCCGTTCGCTGGTCATGCTGATGTGCCACGAGGCCGGTTTCGACCCGATCATCGCCCAGGAGACGATCCAGGCCCAGACCATGATCTCCTTGGTGGAAAGCGGACTGGGCGTCGCCCTGGTCGCCAGCGTGTCCGGACACGGCTCGACTCGCGGGGTGCGCTTCCTGAAGATCGCCGGCGCCAGCCCGCGCAACCGCATCAGCCTGGCGCTCGCCTCGCGGCCGGACCGCAACAATCTGATCGCCGAGAATTTCCGCGCGCTGGCCCTCACCCTGGCAACACCGGCGAACGGCCCCTTGATATCCAAATGATATCGAAACCGGCGAATCAAGTATTGGTAACCATCTCGCTTCGGCATTAACCTCGCCGCATCAGGATATGATCCGGAGCGGTGCCTATCGCCGCGCCGCCAGGTTCAAGAACAAGAAGATCGCATGCCCGCAGCCGCCACACGACGGCATCTCGAAGAGGCATCAAAGGGACTTTGGAGGAAACATGACCGCGTCCAGCCAGAACAAATCCGCCCCGAGCGCCGCGCCCACGACCGAGCTCGACGTCGTCGTCATCGGCGCCGGCTATGCCGGGCTCTACGCCCTGCACTATTATCGCCAGCTCGGCTACAAGACGCGGCTCTACGATAAAGCCGGCGGCGTCGGCGGCACCTGGTACTGGAACCGCTATCCCGGCGCCCGCGTCGATATCGAAAGCCTGGAGTATTCCTACTCCTTCTCCGAGGACATCCAGCAGAACTGGAAATGGTCGGAGCGCTACGCCAGCCAGCCCGAGCTGATGCGCTATCTGAACTGGGTCGCCGACCGGCTCGAACTGCGGCCCGATATCCAACTCGATAGCGAACTCAAGACCGCGCGCTATGATGAGTCCACCGACCACTGGCATGTCGGGTTCAGCACGGGCGAGACCGTCGTCACCCGCTTCCTGGTGCTGGCAACCGGCATCCTGTCAGCCGCGAAGGACCCGGCGTTCAAGAACCGCGAGCGCTTCAAGGGCCAGGTGCTGTTCACCTCGAGCTGGCCGCATGAGCCGGTCTCGTTCAAAGGCAAGCGGGTCGCCGTGATCGGCACCGGTTCCTCGGGCATCCAGTCGATCCCGGAGATCGCCAAGCAGGCCGATCACCTCACCGTGTTCCAGCGCAGCGCCAATTTCGCGGTGCCGTCCTGCAACCGGCCGATGGAGCCCGAGTTCGAACGCTGGGTGAAGGACAACTACCTCGAAATCCGCGAGCGCGAGCTGCGCACCCATGTCGGCTGCGCCATCGTCGGCAACGAGATCCGCGCCAACCCCACCAAGGCGACCTTCGAGGTCTCCGAGGCCGAGCGGCTCGAAGGCTTCGAGCGCTGCTGGAACGCCGCCAATTTCTCGTACTACACCGTCTTCACCGACGTCCTGACCGACAAGAAGGCCAATGACGCGCTCGGCGATTTCATCCGCGAGCGTATCCGCGCTCAGGTCAAGGACCCCAAGGTTGCCGAGCTGCTGACGCCTCACGACCACCCGGTGCTGACCCGCCGGCTGTGTGCCGAGAACGGCTATTACCAGACCTACAACCGCGACAACGTGCTGCTGGTCGACATCAGCAAGAGCGGGATCGAGGAGTTCACCGAGAAGGGCCTCAAGGCCGGGGGCAAGGAATACGAGTTCGACATTATCGTCTGCGCCACGGGCTTCGACGCCATGACCGGCTCGATCATGCGGATGGATATCCATGGCCGCAATGACCGGGTCATGGCCAAGGAATGGTCCGAGAAGGGCGCCCGCACCCGCGCCGGCATGATGAGCGAGGGCTATCCCAACCTGTTCATGCTCAACGGCCCGACCAGCCCGGCCGCCTTCTTCCAGCCGGTGCTGCTCGGCGAGTGGCAGGTGCGCTGGTTCGGCCGCCTCATGAAGCGGATGGACCAGCAGGGCTTCGCCGCAGTCGAGCCGACCATCGAGGCCGAGAACGAGTGGATCCAGCACAATATCGACGTCGCCGACAAGACGCTCTTCCCGCTCGCGAAATCCTGGTACATGGGCGACAACGTGCCGGGCAAGCCACGGGTCATCCTGTCCTATCTCGGCGGCTTCTCGCTGTATCGCGCGACCTTGGAGGCCGCCGAAGACAACAAGTACACGGGCTTCAAGCTGGAGCGGGCGAAGCTGAGCAAAGCTGCGGAATAGGTCCATGACGACGCGCATGGCCGGCCGCCGCGGCATCATCACGGCGGCGGCCTCGGGCACCGGGCGCGCCGCGGCGCTGCTGTTCGCGGGCGAGGGCGCCGCGGTCTGCGTCGTCGATCGCGACGGCGACAAGGCCGAGGAAGTCGTCGCCGAGATCCGCAAGGCCGGCGGCACGGCTTTCGCGATCGCCGCCGATCTGCGCGACGATACCGCCTCGCGGGATATCGTCGCGCGGACGGTCGCGACGTTCGGCGGCATCGATTTCCTCTGGAACCACCTCGGCATCCCCGGCCCTGCGGCGGTCGAGGATCTCGACATGACGCAATGGGACAGCGCCATCGATCTCAACATGCGCTCACAGTTCATCACGACGGGCGCGGCGCTGAAGGA
>CAIUCF010000816.1 GCA_903897565.1 uncultured Rhodospirillales bacterium
ATCCTCGTCCGCGGGGATCGCCGCCAGCACCGGGATCCCGACGGCAGCGGCGAAGGCGCTGGCCTCGCCGGTGCCGTCGTCCTTGTTGATGACCATGCCGGCGACGCCGACATTGCCGCCGAGTTTGCGGAAATACTCGACCGCAGAGCACACGTTGTTGGCGACGTAGAGCGATTGCAGATCGTTCGAACCGACGACGATAACCTTCTGGCACATATCTCGGGCGATCGGCAGGCCGAAGCCGCCGCAGACGACGTCACCGAGGAAATCGAGCAGGACGTAGTCGAACCCCCATTCATGAAAGCCGAGTTTTTCGAGCAGCTCGAAGCCATGGATGATGCCGCGGCCGCCACAGCCGCGTCCGACTTCGGGCCCGCCGAGCTCCATCGCGAACACGCCGTCGCGCTTGAAGCAGACGTCCTCGATTCGGACCTCTTCCCCGGCGAGCTTCTTCCTTGCGGAGGTTTCGATGATCGTCGGGCATGACTTGCCGCCGAACAGCAGGGAGGTGGTGTCGCTCTTCGGGTCGCAGCCGATGAGCAGGACCCTTTTGCCTTGTTGAGCCATCATGTAGCTCAGGTTTGACAAGGCAAAGCTCTTGCCGCTGCCGCCCTTGCCGTAGATCGCGATGATCTGCGTTTCCTTGGTCGCCTCGCCGACCGGGACCGGATCAGGCTCGATCGCGGCTTCTTCGCGCAGATGATGTTGAGCGTGCATGGCGAGACTCATTCGAAGTGCCTCCAATCAAGGACCATCTTCAGACAGGACGAGTCTGCGAAAGCCGTGCGATAGGCCTCATCCGCCTGGGAGGCGTCGAAGCAATGGGTCACGAGATCGGTCAGTGACAGCCGGCCGTCATCGATCGCCGCGATGGTGGCGACGAGATCTTCGGGCCTCCATTCCGCGGCCACCCGGATGCGCGCCTCGCGCATGAAGGCTGGCGGGAAGGTGAAACTGAGCGGCTTCTCGTAGAAGCCGGCGAGGACGATCTCGCCGTTGCGGGCGAGGCGGCGGATCACCGTGTCGAGGATGGTCGAGTCACCGCTCGCGTCGCAGATGACGCGGTAATCCTTGCGTTCGTCGCTTTCCGGGTGAACGACGAGGTAGCCCTGGGCACCATCCTGGCGCGCCGCGTTGGTCTCCCAGACGATGGGCGGGGGCGCACCCGTGGCGATGGTCAGGCGCGCCAGCAGCCGTCCCAGCACGCCGTGGCCGATGATCAGTTCCGGCGCCACTCCGCCCGTGATCGCGTGGTACGCCGTCGCTGCCAGAGCAATCAGGACGCCGTGCTCTTCGACGTCGATGCCGATCGGAATGGCGCGGGTGCCGGGTACGATCAATCGGCGCGCGGCCCCGCCGAACAGGCCCCGGGCATCCTTGAAACAGCTGGCGCCGGGGACGAAGACATGTTCGCCGATCCTGGATCGGGCTTCCGCGCCGGCGGCGACGATCTGACCGACGGATTCATACCCTGGAACCAGGGGATACCCCATCCCGGGAAAGGGCGGCATGCGGCCGCTCCAGAGCAACCGCTCGGTGCCGGTGCTGATGCCGCTCCATTGCACGTCGACGATAACGTCTGCGGGGGCGGGCGGCTGCAGTTCGAGGCGGCGCAGCGAGAGTCGCTCCGGGCCTTCGATAACCACCGCGACTGTCTCCAGTTGTGCCACTCGCTTCCCCCCGGGCAGGCGCGCAGTTTGGAACTGCGCTTGTGATGTAACAATAAAATTACATAATAAAGTGTCAAGAAATATTTACGCATCTAAGATGCATCGTCTGCCTGTGGCGCGCGCCGTCATGACGCTGACGAGCATCGGCGTATGGGTCGGCCGCAGGCGAATCTCGTTGAAGCCCGCGGCGCGGATGAGGTTTGCGAGCTCGTCGGCGGTCCGCGGGCGCCCGGATCGCATGGCCTCGAGATAGAAGCCGAAATAGGCATCGCCGATGGGACGCGCCCCCGGCGTGTCCGACATCGGCTCCGCGACCAGCAGGACTCCGCCTGCGGGCAAGGCGTCGTGG
>CAIUCF010000817.1 GCA_903897565.1 uncultured Rhodospirillales bacterium
CGCCAAGGACGCCAACCCGGATGGCGGATGACGCTACGCTCATCCGCCCTACGTGATTCATCGTGGTGTTGAACGGATCAGACGGCCTGTAAGCCGGGTTCTGTCCCCCCGCTTCGCAGCGGGATGGATGACCATTCCTCTGGGACGCCTGTCGCCAGGCGCCTCGCGCGACCGACCCGGGTGACGGCGCGAAAGACCCGCCCGCCGACTACCGCCCTTGTGGGGAAGCGCCGGCTGTCACCCCTACTTGGTCTTGCTCCCGGTGGGGTTTACCATGCCGTTCCCGTTGCCGGGACCGCGGTGCGCTCTTACCGCACCCTTTCACCCTTACCGTCCGTCCCATGTCAGCCCATGGGCTGAGATGGGCGGGACGGCGGTCTGCTCTCTGTGGCACTTTCCCTAGGGTCGCCCCCGCCGGGCGTTACCCGGCACCGTGTCTCCCGTGGAGCCCGGACTTTCCTCCCCCAGCGCGAAGACTGAGAGCGGTCATCCAGCCGTCTGATCCGGCCGTGGGGTTAGGCCTTCCGCGCGCGTCCGTCAATGGTATGCGGACGGGCGGTCTTGGGATGGCATGGGATCAGGCGCCGGCTGGCTTGTGGCAGACCGCTTCGATATTGTGGCCGTCGGGATCGAGCACGAAGGCGCCGTAATAATCGGCGTGATAATGCGGCCGCAGCCCCGGCTCGCCATTGTCCTGGCCGCCGGCAGTGAGTCCGGCCTCGTAGAATCTGTCGACGAGCGCGCGGTTGGCGGCGGTGAAGGCGATGTGGGTCACGGTGGTGACGCCCTCCTCCTGCTGGCCGATCCAGAAGAACAGCAAGTCATTGGCGCCATAGCCGGCAAACCCGGACTCGGTATCGGTGAAGTGGCGCTCGATGCCGAGCGGCTGGAGCACCTGATCGTAGAAGGCGATCGACCGGGCGAAGTCACTGATGGGCAGCGTGACGTGATCAAGCATGTGCAGGCCCTCCTGGCGTTATCGCCCGGAGGATACAACCGCGGGGTGCCGCCGACAAGGTTTCCTCCCCCTTTTACGGGGGAGGAAGTCGAGGCGGAGGATCAGGCGCCCGCGGCGTCGAGCGCCTGGTCGATATCGGCGAGGATATCCGAAATGTGCTCGAGGCCGATCGAGAGGCGGACATAGCCGGGCGAGACGCCGGTTGCGAGCTGCTCCTCGGTCGTCAGCTGCGAATGGGTCGTGCTCGCCGGATGGATCGCGAGGCTGCGGGCATCGCCGATATTGGCGACATGATAGAACAGCTTGAGCGCGTCGATGAAGCGGCGTCCGGCCTCGGCGCCGCCGGCGAGTTCAAACCCGAGCAGGCCGCCTAGCCCGCCCTTGAGATACTTCTCCGCCCGCTCGCGCGCGACGCCGGTCTGCTGCGACGGATGGATGACCTTGGTCACCTCCTTGCGGCCGGCGAGATGCTTGGCGACGGCGAGGGCATTCTCGGAATGCCGGGTGATGCGCAACGGCAGCGTCTCGAGCCCCAGCAGGATCTGGAAGGCATTGAACGGCGACAGCGCCGCGCCGAGGTCGCGCAGCAGCACGGTACGGGCGCGGATGATATAGGCGACCGGGCCGATCGGCTTGACCGCCTGCACCCAGACCGCGCCGTGATAGCTCGGATCGGGGGTGTTGAGGTTGGGCTGGCGCTCGGGATGGGCTTCCCAGTCGAAATTGCCGCCGTCGACGATCATGCCGCCGATCGAGGTGCCGTGGCCGCCGATATATTTGGTGGTCGAATAGACGACGATCGCAGCGCCATGCTCGAGCGGGCGCGTCAGGATCGGCGCCGCCGTGTTGTCGATGATCAGCGGGATGCCGAGCGGCCGGCCGATCGCCGCGACTTCGGCGATCGGGAACACCGCGAGCTTCGGATTCGGCAGGGTTTCGGCGTAATAGGCACGGGTCTTGGCATCGGTCGCCCGGGCGAAGGCCTGCGGATCGGTCGGATCGACGAAGCGCACTTCGATGCCCTGGTCGCGCAAGGTGTTGGCGAACAGGTTCCAGGTGCCGCCGTAGAGATCGGTCGAGCTGACGATGTTGTCGCCGGCCTTGGCCAGGTTCTGGATCGAGAAGGCCGAGGCCGCCTGGCCCGAAGCGACGGCGAGTGATGCCGCGCCGCCCTCGAGCGCGGTAATCCGCTGCTCCAGGATGTCGGTCGTCGGGTTGCCGAGGCGGGTGTAGATGTTGCCGAGCTCCTTCAGCGCGAACAGGTTCGCGGCGTGCTCGGTGCTCTTGAACTGGTAGGACGTCGTCTGATAGATCGGCGGCGCTACGGAACCCGTGGCCGGGTCGGCGCGCCAACCGGCGTGGAGGACGATGGTCTCGGGGTGCAATTCTTTTTTGGACATGGGATACCCGCTCTTGTGTGGCGATTGCGTAACCGAAAAACGGGCGATCTTACCCGGGCAGCGGCA
>CAIUCF010000818.1 GCA_903897565.1 uncultured Rhodospirillales bacterium
CGTAGCTCAGACAGGTGGCGCGCCAGCCGAAATGCGCCGCGAGATATGCGGTCGCGGGCCAGCAGATCGTGCTGGAGAACCCGGCAACCAGGGTCAGATAGGTGATCGCGGATCGAGCACCCGGCCCGTAGAGGCGACCGAGCGTAGAGAAGGCCGGGTCGTAGAGTCCCGCCCCCATCCCTAGGCCGATGACGCTCCAGCCGAAGATATAGCTCGGCAGGCTGGCGGAAAAACCGAGGATTACGAGGCCTGCTGCGAGAAGAAACGCGCTCGCGGCCAGTACCGGACGCCCCCCGCGCCGGTCGATCTGGCCGCCGATCAGAGGCGAAATCAGCCCCGAGACCAGCAGGCCGACGGATAACCCACCGACGACCCAGGCCGGCGGCCAACCGGTATCCGCCACGATCGCGGCCGCCAGAACCGCCGGAAGATAGTAGGTACTGCCCCAGGCCAGGATCTGGGCGATGCCGAGGCTCCCGACGACCACGAAGAATGGCGGGCGGCGCGTTGCTCCGGGCTCGGGCTGACCGCGCTCTTCGACGGCGCGTTTCGAACTGCTCAATTCCACAACCCCTGTTTCGAGCCGCAACCGCCGGCTTCGAGACCCACGTCGGCGCGCCCGCACGCCGCGCGGCCGGGCCGTTCCTGCGCGATTTCCGCGCCTGTCAGCCCCGCCTCAGCAGCTCCAACGCCTCGTCGAAATGTTGCGGTTCGACCGCGAAGGGCTGGAACTCCTTGCCCGGATCGCGGTCGATCGACTCCCGGATCGCGAACATCGCCGCCCGTTGACACAGGGCATGCAGATCGGCACCGGTGAGACCCGCGGTCGCCTGCGCCAAGGCCGGCAGCGAGACCGCCGGGGCCAGGGTGCGGCCGCGGCAATGCAGTTCGAGAATCCGGGTGCGTGTCTCGAGATCGGGCATCGGCAAATCGATCACGAGATCGAAGCGCCCGGGTCGCAACAGCGCCGGGTCGATCAGGTCGGCGCGGTTGGTGGCGGCCAGCACCACGACGCCGCGCAACTCCTCCATGCTGTCCATTTCCAGCAGGAACTGGCCGACCATGCGCTCGTTGACGTTGCCGCCGCCCTCGCCCTTGCCGCGCATCGGCACGATGGTGTCGATCTCGTCGAAGAACACGAGGCACGGCGAGGCCTGGCGCGCCTTCTTGAAGATCTCGCGGATGCCGCGTTCGGACTCACCAATCCATTTCGACAGCAGCTCCGGTCCCTTGACCGAGATGAAATTGACCCCGCATTGCGCCGCCATGGCCTTCGCGATCAGGGTCTTGCCGGTGCCCGGCGGGCCGGTCAGCAGGATGCCCTTGGGCGGCGCCGTCCGGGCAAAGGCGAAGCGCTGGTCGTATTTCAGCGGCCACTCGATGACCTCGCGCAGCACCTGCTTGACGTCGTCGAGGCCACCGACATCGTCCCAGTCGACATCGGCGACTTCGGTCGTCACCTGACGTGTGGTCGAGAGCTCGATCTCGTTGCGGGCGAATTCGAAATGGCGCATGGCCACCGTGACCTGCGGCAGCATCGATTGCAGCGACACCGCATCCCGCGGCCCCAACTCGTGGACGACGTCGCGCGCGCACAGCATCGCCGCCTCGCGACACAGCGCAGCCAGATCGGCGCCGAGGAAGCCATGGGTGATCGCCGCCACCCGGTCGAGATCGACATCGGGGTTCAACGGCATGCCGCGGGTATGGATGCGCAGGATTTCCAGCCGGCCGGTCTTGTCGGGCGGGCCGATGCTGATCTCGCGATCGAGCCGCCCGGGCCGCCGCAGGGCCGGGTCGATGTTGTTGGGCAGATTGGTCGCGGCGATCACGATGATCTGCCCGCGCCCGCGCAAGCCGTCCATCAGACCGAGCAACTGCGCCACCACCCGCTTCTCGACATCGCCGAGCACGGTGTCGCGGTTCGGCGCCAGCGCATCGACCTCGTCGAGGAAGATGATCGTCGCCGGATATTCCTCGGCATCCTTGAAGATCTTGCGTAAATAGGCCTCGGATTCGCCGTAGCCCTGCTGGATGACTTCGGGACCGTTGACGCTGATGAAGTGGCAGCCGCTCTCATAGGCGACGGCGCGCGCGATCAGGGTCTTGCCGCAGCCCGGCGGGCCGTAGAGCAACACCCCCTTGGGCGGATCGATGCCGAGGCGCGCGAACAATTCGGGATGACGCAGGGGCAGCTCGATCATCTCGCGGACCCGGGTGATCTGGCCGCCGAGCCCGCCGATATCGTCGTAGGAGACGGTCGCGCGCCGGCTCGCCCCAGGCGCCGCGACGATCCGAATCTCGGTCACCGCATCGATCCGATCGGCGCTCTGCGGGCGGAGATCGAGGACGACGAGCTCGGTTGTCCGGCCACCGACCTGGAGCGTGACGCGATCACCGAGGACAAGCGGTCGGCCGAGCAAAGGCGCCCGGTCGATCGATTCGCGGGCCGTACCCGCCGCGCCATGACCCGATCGCCCTAGCTTCCGCCGCAGCCATTGCAGCCAGGGCGGGTCGCCGGCTTGCCTCGCGCCGACATCGCCTTCGAGCCGTTGCAGTAATAGGCTCTGGGCCGCGACGGCTTCATGCTGCGGGGCCGAAGCCTGTGGCGCTACATTCATCGATACCGTCATCGCAATCGAGACCCTGGCCGTCCGGTTCCGCAGTCACAACACATTGTCGTCACCCCCGCCACAGCAAGCACATACGCCCGAGATCGTTTGCTGGTAAACTGATTTAGCGCCC
>CAIUCF010000819.1 GCA_903897565.1 uncultured Rhodospirillales bacterium
AGTCGGAATGCCGGCGGCTCCAGCGGCGGTTCGGCAGCGGCGATTGCCTCGGGCATGGTGCCGGTCGCTCATGCCACCGATGGCGGCGGTTCGATCCGGGTTCCTGCCTCGATCAACGGCTTGTTCGGTCTCAAGGTTAGCCGCGGCCGGGTCTCGAACGGGCCGGCGCTCGACGAGGTCTGGAGCGGCCTCGCCGTGCAGTTCGCGTTGAGCCGCAGCGTCCGTGACAGCGCCGCGTTGCTCGATGCAGTGCAGGGCGGCGGGCTCGGCGAGCCCTATTACATCCCCGATCCACTGCGACCCTATCTGACGGAATGCCGGAGCGATCCCGGCAAGCTCCGGATCGGCTATGTAGTCGATCCGCCCAATGGTGCCAAGACCGACCCGGAGATCGCCGCCGCGACCGATGATGCGGCGCGTCTCTGCGCCGATCTCGGACATATCGTGGAGCCGGTGGTGCTCGATCTCGGTGTCAGCTGGGAAGCCTTCGTCCACGCCCATGCCCAGTTCTGGGCGACCAATACCGCGGGCTGGGTCGAGGGTGTCGCCGCCGCGACCGGTCGGCCGATCGACGAGACCACCCTGGAGCCGGCGACCCTGGCCGTGTGGCGTTATGGTCTCAAGGCCTCGGCACTTGACCTGCTCGGCGCCCTGGCGACCCGAAATACGGTCACCCGCAAGATCGGCGCATTATTCGCCGGCTATGACCTCATCCTGACGCCGACCCTGCCGGAATTTCCGCTCGCGATCGGCGCCTATAACCAGATCCAGGATCGGGTCGACGGGCTCGGCTGGGTCGATCACGTCTTCAGCCGCTCGCCGTTCACGGCGCTCTACAACATGACCGGACAGCCGGCGATGTCGGTCCCGCTGGCGATGTCGCAAGCGCTCGGCCTGCCGATCGGCATGCAGTTCGCCGCCGGCTTCGGCCGCGAGGATGTGTTGTTCCGGCTCGCCGGCCAGCTTGAAGCGGCGAGCCCCTGGGCTGGGCGGAAACCGAAAATCTGGGCCGGGGGTTCGGCGTGAACGGAATGACTGGCCACGCGAGGGAAACACCATGCCTGACCGGATACTCGTTCTTTACGGCTCCTACCGCCGCGATCGCGCCGGAATCCGGCTCGCCGACTTCATCGTCAAAGGGCTCCGCGACCGCGGCGACGACGCCGAGCTGATCGATGCCCAGGCGATCGGGCTGCCGATGCTCGACCGAATGTACAAGGAAGTCCCGGCCGGCACCGCGCCGCCGGCCATGGCGGCGCTTGCCGTCAAGATCCGAGAGGCGGATGCCTTCGTCTTCGTGACCGGCGAATATAACTGGGGCATGCAGCCGGGCCTGAAGAATCTGACCGATCATTTCCTCGAGGAATGGTTCTGGCGGCCGGCTGCCATCGCCAGCTACTCCGCCGGTCGGCTTTCGGGGGCGCGCGCTTCGACCGCCTGGCACGGCACCTTGTCGGAGATGGGCATGGTCGTGATTTCGAGCACGCTCGCCGTCGGCCCGATTGCCCAGGCGCTCGACCCTGCAGGCAAGCCGACGGGCGAGGCCGGGCAGGCACTCGAGAAGGCGTTCCCGCGATTTGCCGACGACCTCGCCTGGTGGACCGAGGCCGCCAAGGCGCAGCGCGCGCGGAAGGCGCCACCGTACTGACGTTCCTATGGCGGTGCAGCGCGCGGTCAGGGTGAGTGCACCGGCATCGTGGAGGCCGCGAGCATTCTGTTCCGGCCATGCAATGCGCGGATGGCTGATCGGCATTGCGGCAAGAAGCCTGCAAGTGGGGCGCGGCTAATGCTGCAGAAGATACACCTCGTGGTACCGTTGTGCGTCAGCACAATTCTGACAACCGGCAATAGATATTCCCGGAATCACTCACAAATTCTCGCGGATAGGCGCGACTGACCATTTGGGTGCCCCGTGTTTGACGAATGGAACCCATGTCGTCCGGCCGCGCTGTTTCCGATTTTCAATCGATAGTTCCGCGCCTATCTACGATCTCAGGTGGCGAGCGACATTCCCACCCTGGGAAGAGGATGCGGAATGCTCTGGATCGTCCGTGTTGCACTGCAACGGCCCTATACCTTCATCGTGCTGGCGTTGCTGATCCTGATCTTCGGCCCGCTTGCCGCGCTGAACACGCCGACCGATATCTTCCCCAATATCCGCGTTCCCGTGATCGGGGTGGCGTGGCAGTTCACCGGGTTGTCGCCCGACCAGATGGCCGGGCGGATCATCACGCCTTACGAGCGGGTGCTGACGACCACGGTCAACGATATCGAGCATATCGAAAGCCAGTCGCTGACCGGCATCGGCATCGTCAAGATCTACTTCCAGCCCGGCGTCGATATCCGCACGGCGACGGCGCAGGTGACCTCGGTGTCGCAGAGCATCCTGAAGCAACTGCCGCCAGGGGCGACGCCGCCGCTGATCCTCAACTACAACGCCTCGACCGTGCCGATCCTGCAGCTTGCGACCTCGGGCCGCGGCTTGTCGGAACAGCGGGTACTCGATCTGACGCAGAACTTCATGCGGCCGGTGCTCAGCACCGTTCCCGGCGCTGCGATCCCGTATTCGTATGGTGGGCTGGTGCGGCAGGTGCAGATCGATCTCGATCCCCAGGCGCTGCAGGCCAAGGGCATGTCGGCCCAGGACGTCGCCAACGCCATCGCCGCCCAGGACCAGATCCTGCCGGCCGGCAGTGTCAAGATCGGGCCGCTGCAATATACCGTCAACCTCAACGACGCCCCGGACACGATCGACCAGCTCAACGACCTGCCGGTTCGCGCGGCCAATGGCGCGACGATCTTCATCCACGATGTCGGCCACGTCCGCGACGGCTCGCCGCCGCAGCAGAGCCGAGTGCATGTCGACGGCGCCCGTGCGGTGTTGACGACGATACTCAAGGCCGGCTCGGCCTCGACGCTCGACATCGTCCAGGGTGTGAAGAACGCCTTGCCGAAGCTCGAGGAGACCCTGCCGCCGTCATTCCGCATCGTCGCCCTCAACGATCAGTCGGTCTTCGTGCGTGCAGCGATCGCCGGCGTGATCAAGGAAGGCGTCATCGCCGCCGCGCTGACCAGCTTGATGATCCTGCTGTTCCTCGGCAGCTGGCGCTCGACCGTGATCATCGCGACCTCGATCCCGCTGGCGATCCTGGCCGCGGTGGCCGCGCTCTCGGTGGTCGGCGAGACCCTCAACATCATGACCCTCGGCGGGCTGGCGCTCGCCGTCGGCATCCTCGTCGACGATGCGACGGTGACCATCGAGAACATCAACTGGCATCTCGAGCACGGCAAGCCGGTCAATACCGCGATCCTCGACGGCGCTGCGCAGATCGTGACCCCGGCCTTCGTCAGTCTGCTGTGCATCTGCGTCGTCTTCGTGCCGATGTTCGCGCTCAAGGGCGTCGCCGGCTTCCTGTTCGTGCCGATGGCGGAAGCCGTCGTCTTCGCGATGATCGCCTCGTTCATCCTGTCGCGGACCCTGGTGCCGACCCTGGCGATGTATCTGCTGCAGCCTCACGGCCATGCCGAGGCGCCGCGGTCGCGCAACCCGCTGGCGCGTTTTCAGCGCGGCTTCGAAGCGCGGTTCGAGCAGGCGCGTGAGGGCTATCGCAATCTCCTGGCCCTGGCGCTGGCGCACAGGGGCCCCTTCATCGCCGGCTTCCTCATTGCCGTGGTCGGGTCCTTCGGCCTGGCGCCATTCCTCGGTTCGAACTTCTTCCCCGCCGTCGATGCCGGCGCGATCACGCTTCATGTCAGGCCGCCGATCGGCACGCGGATCGAGGACGCATCGGCCACGTTCGGACGGGTCGAGACGGCGATCCGGGGCGTGATTCCGCCGGCGGAGCTGAGCTCGATCGTCGATAATATCGGCTTGCCGATCAGTTCGATCAATACGGTCTACAACAACTCGGGCGTCATCGGGTACCAGGACGGCGACATCTTCGTCACGTTGAAATCCGGTCACCACCCGACGGCGGATTACGTGCGGCGGCTGCGCGAGCGCCTGCCGGCCGCCTTTCCCGGTGTCACCTTCTCGTTCCTGCCGGCCGACATCGTCAGCCAGATCCTGAATTTCGGCTCGCCGGCGCCGCTCGACCTGCAGATCGCCGGCCCGAATTTCGCAGCCAACCAGGCGTTCGCGCTTAAGCTGCTGCGGCAGATGCGGCAGATCCCCGGGATCGCCGACGCCCGCATGCAGCAGTCCGTCGATAATCCGCAGTTGCGGGTCGAGGTCGATCGCGCCCGCATGGCGGAATACGGATTGACCGAGCGCGATGTGACCAACAGTCTCGGCACCGCACTTGCCGGCAGCTCGCAGACGGCGCCGAATTTCTGGCTGAACCCGAAGAACGGCGTGTCCTATCCGATCGTCGCGCAGACGCCGGAATACGATGTCGATTCACTCTCGGCGCTGGAGAACATCCCGGTCACCGGGGCGTCGCCCGGCAATCGCCTGCAGATCCTCGGCGGTCTCGCCACCATCAGCCGCGAGCGCTCCAGCGCCGTGGTCAGCCACTACAATATCCAGCCGGTCATCGATCTCTACGCCACCACGCAGGACCGCGATCTCGGCGGCGTCGCCAAGGATGTCCAGGGGGTGATCCAGGCCCTGAGTCATGATCGGCCCAAGGGCGCGATCGTCACCCTGCGCGGCCAGGTGACGACCATGAACATCGCATTCTCGGGATTGCTGTTCGGCCTGCTCGGCGCGATCGTGCTGATCTACCTGCTGATCGTCGTCAACTTCCAGTCATGGCTCGATCCCTTTGTGATCATCACCGCGCTGCCCGCGGCACTGGCTGGCATCGTCTGGATGCTGTTCATCACGCAGACGACGCTGTCGGTGCCGGCGTTGACCGGCGCCATCATGTGCATGGGCGTCGCCACTGCGAATTCGATCCTGGTCGTCAGCTTCGCCCGCGAGCGGCTCGCCGCCGGCAGCGATGCCGTGGTCGCCGCGGTCGAGGCGGGCTTCACGCGGTTTCGTCCTGTGCTGATGACGGCGCTGGCGATGATCATCGGCATGGCGCCCATGGCCCTCGGCCTCGGCGAGGGCGGTGAGCAGAACGCGCCGCTCGGCCGCGCGGTGATCGGCGGCCTGATCTTCGCAACCTTCGCCACCTTGATGTTCGTACCGACGGTGTTCAGCATCGTCCATGGCCGCAAATCGGCCCATGCCCTCGGCGGCCCGGCAAACCCGGCGCCGCAATCCGGAGAATCCTATGTCTGAGCAGCATGCGGGGGAGCAGCCCGATATTCTGCGTCACAAGCGGCCTCGGCACCTCGGGACGATCGGCATCGTCGCGCTACTGGCGGCGGTGGGGATCGTCGCGCTCGGGATCGTCGATCGCGTCAACGCCAATCAGGAACTGAAGACCTGGACCGATGCTCAGGCGGTGCCGACGGTCGACGTGATCAGCCTCAGCAGCCAGCTGGGACCACGCAGTCTGGTGCTGCCCGGCGATATTCGTGCCTTCAACGACGCGCCGATCCATGCCCGCGTCAGCGGCTACCTCAAGCAATGGTACACCGATATCGGCGCCCACGTGAAAGCCGGCCAGCTGCTCGCCGAGATCGACACCCCGGATCTCGATCAGCAGCTCGATCAGGCGCGCGCCGATCTTGCGACCGCCGTCGCCAACCAGCACCTCGCAGACACCACGGCGCGGCGCTGGGCCGGGCTGCTCAGCCAGGATGCCGTCTCACGCCAGGATGCCGACGAGAAGAATGGCGATCTCGCCTCCAAGACCGCGCTCGCCGCCGCGGCCCGCGCCAATGTCCAGCGTCTGCTGGCGCTCGAATCCTTCAAGCGCATCGTCGCGCCGTTCGACGGCATCGTGACCACGCGCTCGACCGATATCGGCGCTCTGATCAATGTCGGCAGCACCAACGACGTGCCGCTGTTTTCGGTCGCCGACGAACGCCGGCTGCGTATCTATGTCCGCGTGCCGCAGAGCTATTCTGCCGACATCAAGCCGGGGATGACCGCGAGCCTGACCGTGCCGGAATATCCGGGACGGCACTTCACCGCGACGCTCGCCACCACCGCCGCCGCGATTACACCGGAGACCGGGACCCTGCTGGTCCAGTTGCAGCTCAACAATGCCGACGGCGTGTTGAAGCCGGGTGGCTACGCCCAGGTGAAGTTCGATCTGCCGGCCCAGGACAGCGCACTGCGGGCGCCGGCAAGTGCGCTCATCTTCGGCGACACCGGCATGTCGCTCGCGTTGGTCGGGGCGGACGGCCGCGTTGCGATCCGGCCGGTGCGGATCAGCCGCGATCTGGGCAGCAGCGTCGAAATCGCCTCGGGCCTCACCCCTGCCGACCAGATCATCGACAACCCGCCGGACTCGCTGCGTCCCGGAGATCGCGTACGGATCGCGGCGGCCGGCGAAGGGAGTGCAAATGCGCACTAGTCTGCTTGCCGCCGTCCTTGGCCTGGGCCTGGTGGGGTGCTCCCTGGCGCCCGATTACCACGCGCCGGCAATGACGGCGCCGGTCGCATACAAAGAGACCGGTCCGTGGACGCCGGCCAGTCCTGCCGATGCCGCACCGCGGGGCGCGTGGTGGACGAGTTACAGGGATGCGACCCTCAACGCACTCGAGCAGCGGATCGAGAGCGGCAATCCCGACCTCGCCGCCGCGCTGGCGCGCTATGACGAGGCGCAGGCCTACGTCGCGCAGCAGCGCTCGGCGCTGTTGCCGACGGTGGCGCTGAATGGCCATACGACGCGCAACCGGCAATCGGCGCATCGTCCGCTCCGGGTCGGCGGGCCGGATTACTACAATGACGACATCATCGGCGGTTCGATCTCCTATGAATTCGATCTTTGGGGCCGCATCCGCAACGAGGTCGCGGCCGGCAAGGCGCTGGCGCAGGCCGACGCCGCCGATGTCGCGGCGACGCGGCTCAGTCTGTCGGCCATGCTCGCCGACGCCTACGTCAATCTCCGTGGCCAGGATGCGCAGGCCAAGCTGCTCGCCGATACCACGGCAGCCTATGCTCGCGCCCTCAACCTCACGCAGCGCCAGCACGCCGGTGGCGCCGTGTCGGGTCTTGCCGTCGATCGTGCCGAGACGCAATTGCAGACCGCGAAGGCGCAGCAGGCCGACGTCGCCGCCCAGCGTGCGCTCTACGAGCATGAGATCGCCAGCCTCGTCGGCGAGCCGGCTTCCAGTTTCTCGATCCCGCCGCGGGCCGACTTGCCCGAACCGCCGCGTGTGCCGGTTACGGCGCCATCGCTGCTGCTGCAGCGCCGCCCCGACATCGCCGCGGCCGAACGCCGGGCGGCGGCGGCCAATGCCGGGATCGGCGTCGCCCGCGCCGCGTACTTCCCCAGCATCACGCTCGACGCGAGCGGCGGTTTCGAGACCGCCGGGGGTGGGGTCAATTTGCTCGACGGCGCCAACAGCCTGTGGACACTCGGGCCGGCCCTGGCCTTGACAGTGTTCGACGGCGGCAAGCGCAAGGCCGCCGTCCGCGCTGCGCGTGACCAGTTCGACGAGGCGGGGGCGAATTACCGTGCCACGGTCCTGGCTGCCTTCCAGGAGGTCGAGGACAATCTCGCCCTCAACAATGATCTGGCCAAGGAAGCACAGGAGGAGGCGGGCGCCGTCGATGCCGCCGGCCGTGCCGAGGCCCTGGCACTGACTCAGTACCGGCTCGGCGCCGTCACCTATCTCGACGTCGTGACGGCCCAGACCACCAATCTCGAAGCCGAGCGCAGTGCGCTGGCCATCGCGACCCGTCGCCTGCTCGCCAGCGTCGATCTGGTGCGGGCGCTGGGTGGCGGCTGGACGGCGTCCGCCGCGGGATAGCGGGCATTCCCGACCTTATCGCTGAGAATAGATAGTAAACTACTTGCTTAACTGATCATGTTTTGATAGTTAGGCATATGCTTAACCAATCGGCAGATCTCGATCGCTTGTTCCACGCCCTCGCCGATCCGACCCGGCGGGCGATGATCGAGCGGTTGAGCCGCGGACCGGCGCCGGTGAGTGAACTGGCCAAGCCGATAGCGATGTCGCTGCCCGCCGTGATGCAACATCTCGGCGTCCTCGAGGCGGCAGGGCTGGTGCGCTCGGAGAAGTCGGGGCGCGTGCGGGTCTGCGCCATCGAACCGAAGGCGCTGAGCCAGGCCGAACAATGGATCGATGCCAGGCGTATTGAGTGGGAACGCCGGCTCGACCGACTCGGCGATTATCTCAAAACACTAGAAAGCAAGGGAGAGGGGCATGACGGACAAGACTAAGACCGCCCAAGGGACAGATCCGCTACAGCCGCCACCGCTCAGGATTTCCCGGCTGTTCCATGCCCGGCGCGAGACCGTGTTCAAGGCCTGGAGTTCGGCAGAGCACGTCCGGAACTGGTTCAGCCCGGCAACTTTCACCGTTGCCGAAGCGATCGTCGAGATGCGGGTCGGCGGCCGGTTCGAGGTCTGCATGCGGGCGCCCTATGGTCAGGAATACTGGACGCGCGGCAAATTCGTCGAGGTCTCGCCCCATACCAGACTGGTGATCGATATGGCCGCGGTCGACGATGCCGGCAAGCCGTTGTTCCGCGCCTATACCGAGGTCGATTTCGCCGACGCGCTCGGCGGGACGCAGATGGATGTCGTGCAGAGCTACACCTTGTTCGACCCGACCATGGCGGCGGCGATGGTCGCGGGCGCGGCGGAGGGCTGGCGCACCACCCTCGACAAGCTGGCGACGGAAGTCGTGCGTCTCCAGGGCGGTGGCGAGCCCACCGCGCGCTCGGCGGTCCATGCAATGTTCCGGCTCGAGCGCAGCTACGACGCTCCCGTCGCGCGAGTTTGGCAGGCCTTTACCGACGAGGCTGCGAAGCAGAAATGGTTCGGCGGCGCGCCCGGCCGCTGGGAAGTGCTGGAGCGCCATATGGATGTCCGTCCCGGCGGCACCGAGCGGCTCAAGGGCCGCTGGGAAGGCGGGCTCGTGACCTGCTTCGATGCCACTTATTACGACGTGATCCCCAACGAACGGCTGGTCTACGGCTATGAGATGCATCTCGACGACCGCAAGATCTCGGTGTCGCTGGCGACCGTGGAACTGACGGCAGGCGCCGGGAAGACGACGGTCAAGGTCACCGAGCAGGGCGCCTTCCTCGACGGCTATGACGATGCCGGCTCGCGCGAGGAGGGGACGGGATTTCTGCTCGACGCGCTCGGCGCATCGCTGGCGACGTGATCGGGCCTCAGTGCGCGGCTACTTCCGCGGACCACCATCCGCCGCCGATGGCGACGAAGAGCGCGGTCGTGTCCTGGAGACGCGCCGCCGTCGCATCGATCCGCTGGATACGTGCCTGACGGTCCTGGAGATCGGAGAGCAGAACCTGATCATAGGAGACGAGGCCGGCCGCGTAATTGTCCTGAAGCAGGGCCAGTGCCTGGTCGGCCGCGGCCTGCGATTGCTCCCGCGCCGCCAGGATCGCGGCGTCGTGATCGAGCGCTTTCAGGGCATCGGCGACCTGTTCGAATCCGGCCAGCACGGTCTGGCGGTAGGTTGCCGCCGCCTGATGGTAGATCTCGACCGATTGCTTGCGCCGGTGCCAAAGCGAGCCGCCCTCGAATATCGGGGCGGTCAAGCCGGCACCTAAATCCCAGGCCGCGCCGGAGGCATTGAACAGCGTCGAGGTCTTGGTGCCGTTGGCACTATAGCCGGCGCTGAGCGTGATGCTCGGCAGCATCGCCGCCGTGGCGACGCCGATATCGGCGCTGGCGGCGTGGAGACTGGCTTCGGCTGCCACGATATCCGGGCGCTGGCTCACCAGGCGTGAGGGCAGGCTCACCGGGATCGTCTTCGGCAGGGTTATGGCGTCGAGATCGAGATCCGGCGGCGACCAGGAGCCCGGCATCCGCCCAACCAGGGTTGCGAGCAGGGTGCCGGCCTGGTCATATTTCTGCGCCAGTGCCGGCAATTCGGCTTCGGTGGTGGCGAGCTCGCTTTCGAGGGCGAGCGACGCCGCGTAGGCCTCCGTCCCTGAG
>CAIUCF010000820.1 GCA_903897565.1 uncultured Rhodospirillales bacterium
CATCGAGGGGGAGGGCTTATTTTTCGAAGCCTTCTGGCCGCTCTCCTCCTGCTGGCGATTCCAGCGGCCAGCCAGGCTGCGCCGACTGCCGCGGCTCTGAGCAATGCGGATCAGGCCGATCTGAAGCGGATCGAGTCCTATCTCGATGGCATCAAGACCCTGAAGGCCGAGTTCGATCAGACCAATCCGGACGGGTCGGTGGTCTCCGGCGATGTTTACATGCTGCGGCCCGGCAAGATGCGGTTCGAATACGCGCCACCGACCCAGTTGCTGATCGTCTCCGACGGCAATTATGTCGGGGTCAATGATCTCGAGATGCAGCAGGTGACCTTTTACCCGGTGGCCTCGACCCCGGCATGGTTCCTGCTGCGCGAGAGCATTCGCATGTCGGGCGACGTCACCGTCACCCGGTTCGAGCGCGGCCCCGACGCGCTGCGCGTGACCGCCGTGCAGACCAAGAGCCCGGACAATGGTGCCATCACCCTGGTGTTCTCTGACCACCCGCTGCAACTCGTCAAATGGGATGTGCTCGACGCGACCCAGCATGCGACGTCGATTGCCCTGTCGGACCCGCATGAAGGGGTGAAACTCGACCCCAAGCTTTTCGTCTTGCCGAAGACGGCGAAATCGACCGCACCCTCCAACAGATAGCCGGCATTGCCGGCTTGACGGGATCAGGCCGCTTGCTATCCTGACGCGAGTTTCAGCGACGAAGCGCCCGCGGCCCCAGGCGGTCCGCGCCGATCGGGGGAGAGTGCAGTGGCGCCGTCGACATTGGAACCTGCACTCGAAACAAGGCGCTCAATCGCCGCCGGTTGGGCAGGCGACGAAGCCGTCTTTCCGGCAAATCGCGGCAAGCTGGTGCGGCTGGCGATCCTCGGGATCCTGGCCGAATTCTATCTCGAATCCCCGACGATCGGCACGTTCCTGATCTGGCTTAATGGCGGCGCGGTGCCGGGAATTCGCGCCTTTCTCACCCTGGCGGTGATGGTGATCCTCGCACGCTATGTTTGCGCTTGGCTGCTTGGCGCGCTGTTCGCACGGCCGCACCTGACGGCGACTGTCGACGGCATCGTGCTCCTGACCCTGTTTGGCCGCCGCAAACTGGCCTGGACGAGTCTGTCGCCGTTCGAACTCCGAAGCTTCGTGCTGCCGACCGGGCGCCAGGTGTTTCGCGCGACCGCGCGGATCCTCGAAGCCGATGCGACGGGAAGCTGGTTCGCGCGCAAGACGATCACCTTGGGCGACGCCTTCGCCCGCCCGCTGCCCGGCCTCGTCGACGCCCTCAACAGCCGGCGCTCGCGCCTGCTTCAGGCCGCGGGGTTCCATGCGCAGGCTGCCGAACAGCCGCAGGAAGAAAATCTCGGGCTTGCGAGCTTCGGCGAGCCTGTCCTGAGCTACGCGATCCTGCTCGTCTTACTGGGCATCTTCTTCCTCGAGCTGCGCTTCGCGGTGGATAGTGGCCCGATACTCTTGCCGAGCTACGCCACGCTGATGGCGATGGGCGCGCTCGCGCCGCTACGGGTCGTCTATGACGGCGAGTGGTACCGTCTCTTGACCGCCCCGCTCCTGCACGGGACGCCCGACCATATCATCAACAATTGCGTCGCCCTGTTGTGGGGCGGCAGGGTGCTGGAACGGCTGGTCGGACGGTTGTGGTACCTCGCCATCCTCCTGCTCGGCGCGCTCGGCGGATCCTTGGCGTCATTGGCGCTGCAATCGCCATACGGTTTCAGCGTCGGTGCGTCCGGCGCCCTGATGGCGGTCTTTGCCGCTATCCTCGTCATCGGCTTTCGCGTCCCGCGACGCTCAGCCCTGCGACACAGCCTCCATGTCCTGGCGCTCTGGATGATGGTCCCCGCCATCCTGCCCTATTTCCTCGGCCGGACCGGCGATCATATCGATTATGCCGCCCATCTCGGCGGTGCCTTGACGGGAGCGGCGATGGGATTGGTGCTGCTCGATCTGTGGCCGCAGGGGGAGCGGATCCCCCGACGAGCCGGCGTTGCTGCCGGAATCTGCGCGGTTGGCATGATCCTCGTCATCGCGTCGGTCGTGATCGCGGTCATTCACTACCAGACCTACGACATCACCCTGATCCCGGTCGAGGGGCCGGGAGGTTGATCTAATCCTGAAGGAAGTCGGCGAGAACCGGGGCGTGACGGCGGCTGTCCGCCTGCAGCGCGGCCTCGAACCGCGCGAGCGGCAGCGGCCGGCCGAACAGATAGCCCTGATAGATGGTGCAGCCGTTCTCGGCGAGGAAGCGACGCTGGCCTTCGGTCTCGACACCCTCGGCGACGACGCTGAGGCCGAGGGTCTCGGCCAGCGAGATGATGATTCGGGCGATCGCGCTGTCGTTGCCGTTGACCAGGACGTCGCGGACAAAGCTGCGGTCGATCTTGAGCTCGTCGAGCGGCATGCGCTGCAGGTAGCCGAGCGAGGAATAGCCGGTGCCGAAATCATCGAGCGAGAAGCGGATGCCGTGCGCCTTCAGCACCGTCATCTTGGCGATGATCTCGTCGATATCCTCGGCCAACAGACTTTCCGTCAGCTCGAGCTTGAGCCGGGTCGGGTCGGCCCCGGTTTCGGCGATCGCGGCCAGGACCTGTGCCGGGAAATCATCCTCGCGGATCTGGCGGACGCTGACATTCACCGAGAGCGTCAGGTGGGCGAAATAGGGGTCTTCGGACCAGCGCGCGAGTTGGGCGCAGCTCTTCTCGAGCACCCATTTGCCGAGAGCGAGGATCAGGCCGGTCGACTCGGCGAGCGGGATGAAGGTCGATGGCGAGATCAAGCCGCGCTCGGGCTGCTGCCAGCGGACCAGCACCTCGGCACCGACGACGCCGCCATCTTCGTTGACCTGCGGCTGGAAATGCAGAAGCAATTCGTCGTTCTGCAGGCTACGGCGCAGGTCCGTCTCCATCGACAGCCGCTCGTCGATCGCCGTCTGCATTGTGGCATCGAAAAAGCGCAGCACGTTGCGGCCGCCGGCCTTGGCCTGATACATGGCGAGATCCGCCTGCTTCAGGATGGTGTCGACAGCCTTGTCGCTATCGCCGAACAGGGTGATGCCGATGCTCGCGGTCAGGCAATACTCGGCGTCAGAGAGATCGTAGGGCTGTGCCAGAGCCATCAGGATCTTCTCGCCGACCCGCTGCGCCACGAGCGCCGCGTCGCGCATCCGGGAGGGCAGGCGCTCCAGCATTACGACGAATTCATCGCCGCCCACCCTGGCGACGACATCGGCATCGCGTACGCTCTCCCGCAGGCGCTGGGCGACCTGCTGCAACAGGAGATCGCCCATATCGTGACCCAGCGTGTCGTTGAGCACCTTGAAATTGTCGAGATCGATGAAGAGCAGCGCACCATGATCCTCGCGCTCGCTGCCGTTGAGCACCGATTTGCGCAGCTGCTCCATCAGCAATCGCCGGTTCGGCAGCAAGGTCAGCGGATCGTAGAACGCCAGCTGATGAATCCGCTGCTCGGCATCCTTGCGATCGGTCAGGTCGGTATTGGTCCCCGACACCCGGATCGGTCGGCCGCTCGGGTCGCGCAGCACGAAACCGCGCGAGAGGATGGGAACATAATGCCCGGCCTTGTGGCGTAGCCGGAGCTCGATTTCGTAGGAATCCGGACCATTGGCGATGTAATCGGCGAGTTCGTGGGTGACCCGCGCCTCATCGTCAGGATGGAGGAATCGCGACCAGAGCGCTGAGGTCGAGGGCATCTCTTCGACCTGGTGGCCGATCATCTGCCACCATCGCGGCGCGTAATAGAGCGTGTCGGTGACGAGGTCCCAGTCCCAAGGGGCGTCGTTGGAGCCGTGGAGGACCAGGCGCAGGCGCTCGTCGGATTTTTGCAACGCCCGCTCGGTCTGCTTCAACTCGGTAATGTCGGTGAAAGAGACGATCACCTCGAGCAACGCGCCCGCGGCATCGAGCACCGGATAGGCGTTGCACATCACCCAGACGCGCCGGGGGTCGGCAGGGCGGCGAAGCCCGAGGACGAGCCCGCTCAGGGCCGTGCGGGTGGCGATCGCCCGGTTGACCGGATACTCCTCGACCGGCATCGCAGTGCCGTCTTCCCGGGTGAATTCCCAGTGGAAATTGCCGGCATTCGGGTCGTTCAGCTGCGTGGCGGCGACGCCGAGGAGTTGGGCCGCGGCGGCATTCGCGTACAAGACGGCGCCGGTCGGGCTATGGCTGACGATCCCGGCCTGCATGCGATCGAGCAGGAAATGCTGGCGGCTTTCAGTCGACCGCACGGCGTCTTCGGCCGTCTTGCTGGCGGTGATGTCGCGGATGATGCCCAGAAAATGGCTGACCTCACCCTGGCCGTCCCGCAAGGTGGCGATCGTCAGATCGTTCCAGAATGGCCGCCCGTCCTTGCGGTAGTTCAGGATGGTCCCGGAGAAATCGCCCCCCTCGTCCAAGGCCGCGCGGATCGCGGCGATCGTGGCCGGATCGGTCCCAGGACCCTGAAGGAAGTCGCAGCTTCGCCCCACGATCTCCGCCGCGGCGTAGCCGGCAAGACTCGTGAAGCCCTGATTACAGAACGTCAGCCGGCGATCGGGCCCGGCCACCAGGACGCCCTGCGAGATCGAGGTCAGGGCTTCCAGCAGAATTTCTGGCGCCGGAACCGTCAATGCAATCGTCTCTGTCATCCTGTGTCCTGATGGCGATCGGGTCGCGCTCGCCCGATCTTGCGCGTCCCTGCGCCGGCCGCGGAGGCGGCCAACAGCCTCGCGAGAGCTTCAAGTAGTGGAGAATGATGAATTTTTATTGAATATCTCTCGCGAGGTCCGTCCGGGAATCGAGGGATTTGCCCATTTTTCAGGGTTGCATGCATGCCTAGTGGATCGGCTATGCGGTGAGGACAGTTGTATCGCAATGAATTAAGACCATGTTAACCATCGAAGTGATCAGCAACCTCCCCCCGGTTGCGTTCGCCCGACATCCCCCTGCACGTCGGGCTCCCCCAACGGCACTTCACCCCGACGCCCGGTCATCCCCCCTGACCGGGCGTCACCCTTTTCGGGCCGGCGTCACGACGCGATATAGGTCCGCAGCGCATCGACCTCCTGCTGCGCCTCGTCGAGGCGCGCCTTGACCAGATCGCCGATGCTGATCATGCCGTGCAGCTGGCCGTCCCAGATCACCGGCAGATGGCGGATGCGCCGCTCTGTCATCACCTCCATCAGCGCGGCCACGGTATCGGTCGGCGTGCAGGTGGTGATCTCGGTCGTCATCAACGTCGCGACGCGTGCGCCGGTGATCGAGCCGCCATGCTGGGAAATCCCGCGAACGAGGTCGCGCTCGGAGATCATACCGACGATGTGGTTGCCGGGGTCGACGACCGGGATGCAGCCGATGCGATGGCTGGCGAGCAGATCGGATACCGAGGCGATCGTCTGGTCGGGCGTCACCGTTATCACCCGGTGACCTTTGCGTTTCAGGATAGCGAGCACTGTCGTGGTCATGGCCCATCCTCCACAGAGTTGCGGCCGGCCGACGCCGGCGCGACCCTGCCATCCGATATTGGGATGGCAGGCGGTGGATTACAGGGATAGCGCGGGGAAGAATTTGAGCGGGAACGCCCAAGTGTTCCCCCTTGATGGGGGAAGATTTAG
>CAIUCF010000821.1 GCA_903897565.1 uncultured Rhodospirillales bacterium
AGCTGATCGCCACCCTTCCACAACCAGCGCCCGAGGGTCTCAGCCGGCCGCGTGAACACGGCGTCGTAGATCTCGTCGAAGTACCACTTGTTGAGGAAGAGCCGGTAGATCGCGCCGAAGGCGCCGGCGACCATACCCGGCAGGCCCGGCGCCACGACATAGAACAGCCAGGCCGCGGCGATCCCGAGCAGGCCGACGATGAGGGTGACATGGGTCACGACCCAGGACAGGTGTTCGGCGTTGGCCAAAGCCTGATGGGTCGGCAGGATGAAGATCGACGAACCCCAGAACGCCGCCTGCCCGCTGCCGACGAAGGATTCATAGCCGAGATAGCCTGCGAAGATCGCGCCGAGCGCCAGGACGAACAGCGGGATCAGCATCACCGGCGGCGATTCATGGACATGCGACAAGGTCTTGGCATCCATCCGCGCCTTGCCATGGAAGGTCATGAACAACAGACGCCAGGAATAGAAGCTGGTGAGGAAGGCCGCGGCGACGCCGAGGACGAAGGCATAGGTGCCGAAGCTCGTCCCCGCCGCATAGGCGGCGTCGACGATGATGTCCTTCGAATAGAACCCGGCGAAAGGGTAGATGCCGGCGAGCGCCAGATTGCCGATCCACATCAGCCCATAGGTGATCGGGATCAGCTTCCAGAGGCCGCCCATCTTGCGCATGTCCTGCTCGCCGCCCAGGGCATGGATGACCGAACCGGCGGTCAAGAACAGCAGCGCCTTGAAGAAGGCATGGGTCGTCAGGTGGAACATTGCCGCCGGGTAGGCGGACACGCCGGCGGCGAAGAACATGTAGCCGAGCTGGCTGCAGGTCGAATAGGCGATGACACGCTTGATGTCGGTCTGCGCCAGGCCGATCGTCGCCGCGAAGATCGCCGTGGTGGCGCCGACGACGACGACGGTGTTGAGCACGACCGGCGCGTATTCGAGCAGCGGCGACAGCCGGCACAGCATGAAGACGCCCGCGGTGACCATGGTCGCGGCATGGATGAGGGCGGAGACCGGGGTCGGGCCCTCCATCGCGTCCGGCAGCCAGGTGTGGAGCCCGAGCTGCGCCGATTTGCCCATCGCGCCGATCAGCAGCAGAATCCCGGTGACGGTCAGCGCGTCGGGATGCCAGCTGAGAAAGGCCATGGTCTTGCCTGCCATCTGCGGAGCGGCGGCGAAAACTTGCGTGAAATCGAAGGTGCCGAACAGCACGAAGATCGCGAAGATGCCGAGCATGAAGCCGAAATCGCCGACGCGGTTGACGACGAAGGCCTTGATCGCGGCGGCATTGGCGCTCGGGCGATCGAACCAGAAACCGATCAGCAGGTAGGAGGCGAGACCGACTCCTTCCCAGCCGAAGAACAGCTGCACGAAATTATCCGCCGTCACCAGCATCAGCATCGCGAAGGTGAAGAGGCTCAAATACGACATGAAGCGCGGGATCGACTTGTCATGGGCCATGTAGCCCACCGAGTAGACATGGACCATCGCCGAGACGAAGGTGACCACCAGCATCATCACGGCGCTGAGGCTGTCGACCCTGATCCCCCAGGACACCGAGAGCGGGCCGGTATCGATCCAGCGCAGCAGGGTGATCGACTGGGTGTGATGGGCCCAGACCGCATCCTGGAACACGAACAACGACATGCCGGCAGCAACGATCAGCGCCATGCAGGTGATGAGCTGCGAGAGCTTGTCGCCGAGGCTGCGGCCGAACAGGCCCGTCAGCGCCGCGGCAATCAGCGGCAGGAAGACGATGGCAACGGGAAGCGACATCGCTCAGCCCTTCATCAGATTGATGTCCGTGACCGCGATCGAGCCGCGCCGCCGGAAATAGACCACCAGAATTGCCAGGCCGATCGCCGCCTCGGCCGCCGCAACGGTCAGAACGAACAGGGCGAACACCTGGCCGCCGAGGTCATGCAGGAAGGCCGAGAAGGCCACCAGATTGATATTGACCGCGAGCAGCATCAGCTCGACCGACATCAACAAGGTGATGACGTTGCGTCGGTTGAGGAAGATCCCGAGAACCCCGAGCGAAAACAGGATCGCCGCGACGGTCAGGTAATGAGGAAGGCCTATCGTCATCATGATGTTTCCTTGACGCTCCTCAAACGCCGCTGCCCGTAGGCACCTTGACCAGACGGACACCGCGCGGCTTGGCCACCTGGGTCGCCACGTCCTGCCGCTTGGCATCGGGCCGGCGCCGCAGGGTCAGCACGATCGCGCCGATCATGGCGACCAGCAGCACCAGGCCGCAGCCCTGGAACGGATAGATGTAATGGGTATAGATCAACGCGCCCAAGGCCTGGGTATTGGTGACATTGCCCGGGATAGCGAGCACGCTCGCCCCCGCGCCGGTGCTGGCGACCCAACCGGAGGCGACCAGCACGAGCTCGACCACCAGAAACAGGCCGATCCCAGCGCCGATGAAGGCGTGGCGTTTCAGCGTATCCGTGATCGCCAGCGCCTCGATATCGAGCATCATGACCACGAACAGGAACAGCACCGCGACCGCGCCGACATAGACGATGACCAGGATCATCGCCAGGAACTCCGCGCCCAGCAGCACGAACAACCCGGCGGCGTTGAAGAAGGCCAGGATCAGGAACAGCACCGAATGGATCGGGTTGCGCGCCGTGACGACCACGACCGCCGAGGCGATGCACACCGCGGCGAAGAGATAGAACAGCAGGGAGGCGATGATCATCGCGGCGCTCCGGTCTGACGGCCTGGTGATGGGGGGGTGCTTAGCGGCGACATGCGGGCATCAACATCTTCGGATTTCAGCGGAACGGCGCATCGAGCGCGATGTTCTGGGCGATTTCGGTCTCCCAGCGATCGCCATTGGCGAGCAGCTTTTCCTTGTCGTAGTACAACTCTTCCCGGGTCTCGGTGGCGAACTCGAAATTCGGCCCCTCGACGATCGCATCGACCGGGCAGGCCTCCTGGCACAGCCCACAATAGATGCACTTCATCATGTCGATGTCGTAGCGCGTCGTCCGCCGGCTGCCGTCGTCACGGGGCTCGGCCTCGATGGTGATCGCCAGCGCCGGGCACACCGCCTCGCAGAGCTTGCAGGCGATGCAGCGCTCTTCGCCGTTGGGATAGCGCCGCAGGGCGTGCTCGCCGCGGAAGCGCGGGCTGATCGGGCCTTTCTCATAGGGGTAATTGATCGTCACCGGCCGCATGAACATATGCCGCAGCGTGATCATGAAACCCGAGAGCAGTTCCAACAGCAGGAAGCTCCTGGCGCCGCGAGTGAGGGCCGACATCAGACGAGTTCCTTTCGGCTAAACACCATGGCGGTCATCCCCCGTTCGGCAAGGTGCCGGTGGCGACGAGGAAACCGGCGACCGCGACCATGTAGAGAATCGAGAACGGCAGGAAGATCTTCCAGCCCAGGCGCATCAGCTGGTCGTAGCGGAAGCGCGGCAGCGTCGCGCGTGCCCACAGGAAGCCGAACAGCACGACGAAGATCTTGAGCCCGAACCAGATCGGCCCCGGCAGGAAGGTCAGGCCGAACGGCGCCAGCCAGCCGCCGAGGAACAGCACCGTGGTCATGCCGCTGACCAGGATCATGTTCATGTATTCGCCGAGATAGAACAGCGCGAAGGCCATAGCCGAGTATTCGACGAAATAGCCGGCAACCAGTTCTGATTCGCTCTCGACCAGATCGAACGGCGCGCGGTTGGTCTCGGCCAGGCCCGAGACGAAGAACACGACCATCATCGGGAACAGCGGGATGCAGAACCAGAGATGGCTCTGCGCCTCGACGACCTTGCTGAGGTTCAGCGAGCCGGAACACAGCAGCACGGTGACGATAACGAAACCGATCGAGACTTCGTAGGACACCATCTGCGCCGCCGAGCGCATCGCGCCGAGGAAGGCGTAGCGCGAATTCGAAGCCCAGCCGGCGATGATGATGCCGTAGACGCCGAGCGAACTGATCGCAAACAGATACAGCACGCCGACATTGATGTTGGAGATCACCAGTCCGGGCCCGAACGGAATCACCGACCACGCGACCAGCGCGAGTCCGAAGGTCAGCACCGGGGCCAGCAGGAACAGCACCGGATTGGCGCCGGTGGGGACGATCGTCTCCTTCAGGAACAGCTTCAAGCCGTCGGCCATCGGCTGCAGCAGGCCGAACGGACCGGTGACGTTCGGCCCCTTGCGCAGCATCGCCGCCGCCAGGACCTTGCGCTCGTAATAGGTCAGGTAGGCCATGCACAGCAGCAGCACGACGACGACGCAGAGAATTCCCGCAAGCATCGTGGCGAACACCGCACCGGTATGCCCGATATAGGGGGTCAGGAAATCAGCCATGGGTGCCGGTCTTCGACTGCGGGTTGGGAGCAAAACTCACCACGCATTCGGCCATGGTCGGCGAGGCGCGGCTGATGGGATCGGTCATGTAATAAGTGTCGATCGGATAGCTGAAACCCGCTGCCGAAACGGTCCCTGCGGCCGCGAACGGCAGCCACGGCGCCGGCACGACATGGTCGACCTGAGCGAACAGCGGGAACTGCGACAGCATGTGCTGGCGCAACTGCGGCAGCGAATCATAGGCCAGCGCCCGACCGAGCTGTTCAGACAGCGCGCGCAACACCCGCCAGTCTTCCTTGGCTTCGCCCGGCGGATAGACCGCGAGGCGGCCGAGCTGGACCCGGCCCTCGGTGTTGACGTAGGTGCCGTTCTTCTCGGTATAAGCGGCGCCCGGCAGCACGACATCGGCACGCGCCGCGCCCTTGTCGCCATGGTGGCCCTGATAGACCACGAAGGCGCTGCCGAGCCGCGATGTGTCGAACTCGTCGGCGCCGAGCAGATAGACCGCCTCGATCGCGCCCGTGCTCGAGCCGTCGAGGATACCCTCGAGATCACGGCCACCCGCGCCCGGCACGAAGCCGATATCGAGGCCGCCGACGCGGGACGCGGCGCGCTGCAACACGTTGAAGCCGTTCCAGTCGTCGCGGACGACGCCCGCCGCATCGGCCAGCCGACGCGCGAGTTCGAGGATCGCCAGACCATCGGCGCGGGCGACGGCGCCGCTGCCGAGGATGATCATCGGGTTCTGCGCGCCCTTCAGCGTCTCGAACCAGGGATGCGCGCCGTCGGCCAAGGCCTGCAGTACGTCCGGCCCCGCACCCAGCACGGTGATCGGGAAGGTCGCATCGAATGCCGGGCCGATTTGCGCCGCCCTGAAGCCACCCTTGAGGTAGCGCTTGCGCAGCCGGGCGTTGAGCACCGGTGCTTCCTGGCGCGGATTGCTGCCGATCAGCAGCACGACATCGGCCTTGTCGATGCCGGCGATCGTTGAATTGAAGAGATAGCCGGCGCGCGGCGCCGCCGGGGTCTTGGCGCCGTCCTGACGGCAGTCGAGATTGGCTGAGCCTAAGGAAACCATCAGTTCCTTGAGCGCGAGCATCGATTCGACGTCGCAGAGATCGCCGGCGATCGCGGCGATCTTGTCGCCGGAGAGTTTGCCGAACCGGTCGGCGACCGCCGTCAGCGCTTCCGGCCAGCTCGCCTCGACGAGCTTGCCGTTGCGGCGGATATAGGGCCGATCGAGGCGGCGCTTCAGCAGGCCGTCGACCGCGAAGCGGCCCTTGTCTGACAGCCACTCCTCGTTCACGTCCTCATTGACCCGCGGCAGGATCCGCATCACGGCCTGGCCACGCACGTCGAGACGGATATTTGTGCCGAGCGCGTCGAGGACATCGACCGACTCGGTCTTGCGCAATTCCCAGGCCCGCGCCTCGAAGGCATAGGGCTTGGAGGTGAGCGCGCCGACCGGGCAGAGGTCGATCATGTTGCCGGAGAGCTCGGAGGTCAGCGCCTTCTCGACATAGGTGCCGACTTCCATGTTTTCGCCACGGCCGGTGCCGCCGAGATCGGGCACGCCGGCGACGTCCGACGCGAAGCGGATACAGCGGGTGCAATGGATGCAGCGCGTCATCGTCGCCTTGACGAGCGGGCCGAAATCCTTCTCCCGCACCGCGCGCTTGGCTTCTTGGTAGCGGCCGCGATCCTTGCCATAGGCCATCGCCTCGTCCTGCAGATCGCATTCCCCGCCCTGATCGCAGATCGGGCAATCGAGGGGATGGTTGATCAGCAGGAATTCCATCACGCCCTTGCGCGCCTTCTGCGCCAAGGGAGAATTGGTGTGCACGACCATACCGTCGGCCACCGGCATCGCGCAGGAGGCGACGGGCTTGGGGGCCTTCTCCTGCTCGACCAGGCACATGCGGCAATTGCCGGCAATCGCGAGCCGCTGGTGGAAGCAGAAGTGCGGCACCTCGATCCCGGCCTGGTTACAGGCCTGGAGAATGGTGAAACCGGGCGGGACCTCGACCTCGGTGCCGTTGATCGTCAGCTTCGGCATCTAAAACGGTCCCCTTACTCGGCTGCGACGCGGCGCTGGGCGGCGTCGCGGTATTGATGAATGCGGGCTTCCATCTCGGGGCGGAAATGGCGGATCAGGCCTTGCACAGGCCAGGCCGCGGCATCGGCCAGGGCGCAGATCGTATGCCCTTCCATCTGCTGCGTCACCTCGAGCAGCAGGTCGATTTCCTCGACCGCGGCGTTGCCCTTGACCATGCGCTCCATCATCCGCCAGACCCAGCCGGTGCCCTCACGGCACGGCGTGCACTGGCCGCAGCTCTCATGCTTGTAGAAGCGCGACAGCCGGGCAATCGCCTTGATGATGTCGGTCGACTTGTCCATCACGATCACGGCGGCGGTGCCGAGGCCGCTGCGCACTTCGCGCAGCGCGTCGAAATCCATCGTCACGGTCTCGCAGATCGACTTCGGGATCATCGGCACGGAGGAGCCGCCGGGAATGATCGCCAGCAGATTATCCCAGCCGCCGCGGACACCGCCGGCATAGGTCTCGATCAGTTCCTTCAGCGGAATGCCGAGTTCCTCTTCGACCGAGCACGGCTTGTTCACATGGCCGGAGATGCAGAAGATCTTGGTGCCGACATTCTTCGGCTTGCCGAGCGCAGCGAACCAGGCGCTCCCGCGGCGCAGGATGGTCGGCACGACGGAAATGCTCTCGACGTTGTTGACCGTCGTCGGGCAGCCATAGAGGCCGGCGCCCGCCGGGAACGGCGGCTTCATGCGCGGCTGGCCCTTGCGGCCTTCGAGGCTTTCGAGCAGCGCCGATTCCTCGCCGCAGATATAGGCCCCCGCCCCGCGATGCAGGTAGAGATCGAAGGCATAGCCCGAGCCGCAGGCGTCCGGCCCGATCAGGCCAGCGGCATAGGCCTCGTCGATCGCGGCCTGCAGGCGCTGCGCCTCGTTATAATATTCGCCGCGGATATAGATGTAGCAGGTGTGGACATCCATCGCGACCGAAGCCAGCAGGCAGCCCTCGACCAGCTTGTGCGGATCATGGCGGATGATCTCGCGGTCCTTGCAGGTGCCGGGCTCGGATTCATCGGCATTGACGACCAGATAATGCGGACGGCCGCTGCCCGGCTTGGGCATGAACGACCATTTGAGGCCGGTGCCGAAACCGGCGCCGCCGCGGCCGCGCAGGCCGGAATTCTTGACCTCCTCGACCAGCCAGTCGCGGCCCTTGAGGATCAGGTCCTTGGTGCCGCTCCAGTCGCCGCGCTTCAGCGCACCCGCCAGACCGGGGTCATGCAGGCCGTAGAGATTGGTGAAGATCCGGTCTTCGTCACGCAGCATCGCCGCCTCCGTCGAATCGTAGCGTCGTCAGCGTCGTCGGCCCGCCCACGGGAGCGGAATTCTGGCGGTCGATGGTCGGTCCGCGCGGCGGCTTCTCGCCGCGCTCCAGCGCCTCGAGCAGCGCCAAGGTCCGCGGGCCGTCGAGGTCTTCGTAATTATCGTCGTTGACGCGCAGGATCGGTGCATTGACGCAGCCGCCGAGGCATTCGACCTCGACGATCGTGAATTTGCCGTCGGCCGTGCGCTCGTCGATATCGATGCCGAGCTTGCTGCGGCAGGCGTCGAGGACCGCGTCCGAACCGCGCAGCCAGCACGGTGTCGTCGTGCAGACCTGCAGGAAATACGGACCCACCGGCTTCAGGTTGAACATCGTGTAGAAGGTCGCGACCTCGTAGACCCGGATCGGCGCCATGTCGAGCATCGCCCCGACATAATCCATGGCCACGCGCGGCACCCAATTGTCGTGCTGCTCCTGGACGAGATACAGCAGCGGCAACACCGCGCTGGCCTGGCGGCCTTCGGGATACTTGGCGATCAGCGCCTTGGCGCGGACGAGGTTTTCCGGCGTGAATTCAAAGCTCTCCGGCTGGTCGACGTGAATGCCGCCGCTGTCACCACTCATCGATCGATCTCACCAAACACGACGTCCATTGACCCGATAATCGCCACCACATCGGCCAGCATGTAGCCGCGGCCGATCGCGTCGATCGCCTGAATACAGGTGAAGCCGGGCGCGCGAATCTTGCAGCGATAGGGCTTGTTGCTGCCATCCGAGACCAGGTACACGGCGAATTCGCCCTTCGGCGCCTCGACCGCCGTGTAGGTCTCGCCCGCCGGCACGTGATAGCCCTCGGTGAACAGCTTGAAGTGATGGATCAACGCTTCCATCGACTGCTTCATCTCGGCGCGCGGCGGCGGCGCGACCTTGCGGTTGTCGACCATCACCGGGCCAGGCGGCAGATTGTCGAGCGCCTGGCGGATGATCTTGAGGCTTTGCCGCATCTCTTCGACGCGAACCAGGAAGCGCTCCCAGCAATCGCCATTGGTGCCGACCGGTACGTCGAAATCCATCTCGGCGTAGACGTCATAGGGCTGCGACTTGCGCAGGTCCCAGGGCACGCCGCTGGCGCGCAGCATCGGCCCGGTGAAGCCCCAGTCGACGGCCTGCTCGGCCGTGACGGGACCGATATTCACGGTACGCTGCTTGAAGATGCGGTTCTCGGTGATCAGGGCTTCGAAATTGTCGAGCCAGGCCGGAAACTGGTCGCAGAAGCCGTAGATTTCCTCGATCAGACCGGGCGGCAGGTCGCGATGGACGCCGCCGGGGCGGAAATAATTGGCGTGAAAGCGCGCGCCGGAGACCCGCTCGTAGAATTCGAGCAGCTTTTCGCGCTCCTCGAAGCCCCACAGGATGGGGGTGAGCGCGCCGACATCCATCGCGAACGCCGTGACGTTGAGCAGATGATTGGCGATGCGCGAGATCTCGGCGAACAGCACGCGGATGAACTGGCCGCGGCGCGGCGGCACGATCCCCATCAGCTTCTCGACGGCGAGCGCGAAGGCATGCTCCTGCGCCATCGGCGAGACATAGTCGAGCCGGTCGAAATACGGCAGCGCCTGGATATAGGTCTTGTACTCAATCAGCTTCTCGGTGCCGCGATGCAGCAGGCCGATATGCGGGTCCGCGCGCTCGACGACCTCGCCTTCCATCTCGAGCACGAGACGGAGCACGCCATGGGTGCCGGGATGCTGCGGGCCGACATTGACGAGATAGGGCTTGTTCTCGGCGGCGATGAGCGGCTGCTCGCCCGCCGCGAGGCCGGCGACGCCGAAATTGACCGTCCGGGTCTTGGTCTCGGCCATTATGGGGTCGTCCCCGCCTTTTCGTCGCCGGGCAGCAGCGTGTTCATGCCCTCCCACGGCGATACGAAATCGAAGTTGCGGAATTCCTGGGCGAGCTTGACGGGCTCGTAGACGACGCGCTTCTGCTCGTCGTCGTAGCGGACCTCGACATAGCCGGTCAGCGGGAAATCCTTGCGCAGCGGGTGACCCTCGAACTCGTAATCGGTGAGAATCCGGCGCATATCCGGATGGCCTGTGAAGGCGATGCCGAACATGTCCCAGACCTCGCGTTCGTACCAGTTGGCCGCGCCGAAGATCTCGCTGACGCTCGGCACCGGGACGCCGTCCGCGACCGCGAGCTTCAGGCGGACACGGCGATTATGCTTCAGGCTCAGGAGGTTGTAGACGACCTCGAAACGCTCGGGACGCTCGGGATAATCGACTGCGGTCAGGTCGACCAGCATCTTGAACTGACAGCCCGGATCGTCGCGCAGGAAGGTGAGAACGGGGACGACCGAATCGAAGCGGGTCCACAGCACGAGCTGGTCACGAATGATTTCGACATTCGTGATCTCGGCGGGAAGCGCCCCGGAAATGATCGTCCCGAACTCGGTAAGCTCTTGGCTCATGATGTCTCCGAAAATCTGACCGGCTCAGCGCGCGAAGACACTGGAGCGGCGGATCTTTTTCTGGAGTTGGAGAATGCCGTAGAGGAGCGCCTCCGCGGTCGGCGGGCAGCCCGGCACGTAGATGTCGACCGGCACGATGCGGTCACAGCCCCGAACCACCGAATAGGAATAATGATAGTAGCCGCCGCCATTGGCGCAGGATCCCATCGAGATCACCCAACGCGGCTCTGCCATCTGGTCGTAGACCCGGCGCAGCGCCGGCGCCATCTTGTTGGTCAGGGTGCCGGCGACGATCATGACGTCGGAATGCCGCGGACTGGCACGGAACACCAGTCCCATGCGCTCGGCGTCATAGCGGCTCATCCAGGTGTGCATCATTTCGACGCCGCAACAGGCGAGACCGAAAGTCACCGGCCACAGCGACCCCGTGCGCGCCCAGTTGACCAGCGCATCAAGCTTGGCAACGACGAAGCCCTTGTCCTGGATCTCGCCGGCGACGCTTTCCAGCAGCGCATCCTGGGTCGCGCCGGGCGGAATGGCGACCGGAACGACGCTCTCGTTCACTCCCATTCCAGGGCCCCCTTCTTCCATTCGTAGATAAAGCCGACCGTCAGCACCGCCAGGAACAGCATCATCGACCAGAAGCCGAGCAGACCGATCTTCGACAGCGAGACCGCCCAGGGAAACAGGAAGGCGACTTCGAGATCGAAGATGATGAACAGGATCGAGACCAGATAGAAGCGGACGTCGAATTTCCGGCGGGCATCGTCGAATGCTTCGAAGCCGCACTCATAGGCCGCCAGCTTGACCGCGTCGGGCCGCTGCTTGGCAGCGAGCCAAGACCCGGCGATCGCGACAACGCCGAACGCGAGGGCGATCACCAGAAAGACGAAGATCGGCAGGTACTCGCCGAGATAGCTCAGGGAAGACATAGGTCGGTCCCAATCCTGTCGGACAGTCGTCCGGAAAAGACGTGTGATCGAGGAAATGAAAGCATGAAACCGCACTCGGTTTCGAGCCACGATCTCTGTTTCTTATCAGCCCCCACGTATATGGACCTATGCCAAAAAAGGGAAGCAGCGATTGCTGCAACACGGGAGCCAATCGGCATAATTGCCCTACAATTCTGCGAGCGCGGGCCGCGGCGGTTGCGCGCATGGCGGCGTTCGCCTCGACCATCGACCGAGGGCATCAGAATTCCGAATATCGCAGGAAGGCTCGTGGGAGAGTGGCGGGAGTGACGGGGCTCGAACCCGCGACCTCCGGCGTGACAGGCCGGCGCTCTAACCAACTGAGCTACACCCCCATCCCGTACCGAGGGGCGCTTGATACAGGCGTGCCGGGGGCAAGTCAAGCATCACACGTTCCCTCTGGAAACAAATTTGTCACCCCTGCCAGACCTCGGAATGGCTCGGGATTCACGCCCGGTTTTCAGGACCGAAAAGTCGCAATTGCGCTACCGCGGCATTCAGGGAATGCCGCGAGAATGTCTGATTCGCCGAAGTCGCGATCAGCGGAGCAGTGCGACGATCGCCTGATTCTGGCGCGCGGTGCCGGAGAGCGGCGCCGAACTCAGTTGCTGACGCAGTTCATAGGACTGCGCAGAGGCCGCAGAGTCGCTGAGCGTCTGCGATGCCGTCGTCCCGGCCGTATTCGCCTGGGCGCCGAGGCTCAACGTGATGTTATCCGTTGGGCTGCTGGCCGGCGGCGTCGGGGCCGGAGACTGTGTCTTCGTCGACTGAGGATTTTGACTGGTATCCGCCGCGGCACCGATTGTCGTGCCCAGGTTCGGCGTGATTGTGATGTTCGACATGGCTGCCGTCCGATCAGCAAAGAACAAGCTTTAAGCTTGGTTACAGTACCACAGGCCCCGGATCTGCGCCACCCTTGTCAGGACCGGTCGCGTCTCCGATTGGTGGGCGATGACGGATTCGAACCGCCGACCCTCTCGGTGTAAACGAGACGCTCTACCGCTGAGCTAATCGCCCTGGCCTGCGAAAGCGGGCAATGGGGCGGTCGCCGGGGGAACGATCCTGCCGGCGACCGAGTTCCCAAGGTCTTAGTTGAGCGCGTCCTTGAGAGTCTTGCCGGGCTTGAACTTCGCCTGGCGCGACGCCGCGATCGAAATCTTTTCGCCGGTCCGGGGATTGCGGCCCTCGGAAGCGGCGCGTTCAGCAACACTGAATGTCCCAAAGCCGACAAGCCGAACTTCGTCACCCTTCTCGAGGGCTCCGGCGATCGTATCGAACACGGCATCGACCGCCTTCGTGGCTTCGGACTTCTTCAGTTCGGTGGATGACGCAACCGCGTCGATCAGTTCGTTTTTGTTCACTTACCCCCTCCAGGACCATTTCGATTGGCAACGTCACCGACTACCCCATGACGCAGTTGGCGGGACTGTAGTGCGACCGTCGCAAATCCGTCAATCGCCGAAAGGGATTATTTGCCGGGATTTTTACGGTCTGATGCGGTTCATGTCCGCCATGACCGGGCGAGGGCATGATTCAACCAAAAAGAAACCGCCGCCCCCTCTCGGGAGCGGCGGTTTTGCTGCACTCGCGAAGCGATTCGCGAGAGTCTGCTAGTGCGTCAGAATGGTCTTGCGATCGTCTTCCTCGGCCGCCGGTGAGGCCACCGCCGGCTTCTCGACCTCCTCCGCCCACTCGACCGGCACCAGCGGCCTGACGAGGGCGTGGAGGAGAACTTCATCGGCATGGGCCACCGGAATGATCTGGAGCCCGCGCTTCACGTTATCCGGGATCTCGGCGAGATCCTTCTCGTTCTCCTTCGGGATCAGGACGGTCTTGATGCCGCCGCGCAGTGCGGCGAGCAGCTTCTCCTTCAAGCCCCCGATCGGGAAGACCCGACCGCGCAAGGTGATCTCGCCGGTCATCGCCACGTCGCGCCGCACCGGAATACCGGTCAGTACCGACACAATCGCCGTCACCATCGCCACGCCGGCCGAAGGACCATCCTTGGGCGTCGCCCCTTCGGGCACGTGGACATGGATGTCCCGCTTCTCGAAGATGCCGCGCTGGATGCCGAAGGCCGCCGCCCGCGACTTCACGTAGCTCTCGGCCGCCTGGACCGATTCCTTCATGACGTCGCCGAGCTTGCCGGTCGCGGTCACCCGCCCCTTGCCCGGCAGCAGCACCGACTCGATCGAGAGCAGCTCACCGCCGACCTCGGTCCATGCCAGACCGGTCACGACACCGACCAGATCCTCAGCCTCGACTTCACCGTAACGATACTTGCGGACACCCGCATATTTCTCGAGGTTGCGACGGGTCACGGCCACCTTGGCGCCGGGCCCCTTCATCAGGATTTCCTTGATCGCCTTGCGGGTCAGGTTCGCGATGTCGCGCTCGAGACTACGGACGCCGGCCTCTCGCGAGTAGTAGCGGATCAGATCCCGCAACGCGTCGTCGGAGATCGACCACTCGTTCGGCTTCAGCCCATTGGCCTCGACCTGCTTGGCGATCAGATGGCGCCGCGCGATCTCGATCTTCTCATCCTCGGTGTAGCCGGGGATGCGGATGATCTCCATGCGGTCGAGCAACGGCTGCGGCATGCGCAGGCTGTTCGCCGTCGTCACGAACATCACATCGGACAGGTCGTAGTCGACCTCGAGGTAATGATCGTTGAACGTGCCGTTCTGCTCCGGATCCAGCACCTCGAGCAATGCCGAGGACGGATCGCCACGCCAATCGGCGCCGAGCTTGTCGACCTCGTCGAGCAGGAACAAGGGGTTCGACGACTTCGCCTTCTTCATGCCCTGGATGACCTTGCCGGGCATCGAGCCGATATAGGTGCGGCGATGACCGCGGACCTCGGCCTCGACGCGCACGCCGCCGAGCGACATACGCACGAAGTTACGGCCGGTCGCCTTGGCGATCGACTTGCCGAGCGAGGTCTTGCCGACCCCCGGCGGGCCGACGAGGCACAAGATCGGTCCCTTGACCTTCTTCATGCGCTGCTGGACCGCGAGGTATTCGAGGATGCGCTCCTTGACCTTCTCCAGACCGTAATGCTCCTGGTCGAGCACCTTCTCGGCGGCCTTGATATCGCGCTTGACCTTCGTGCGCTGCTCCCATGGAATCGACAGCAGCCAGTCGAGATAGTTGCGCACCACCGTCGCTTCCGCGGACATCGGGCTCATGGTCCGGAGCTTCTTCACCTCGGCCAGCGCCTTGTCGCGGGCTTCCTTGGTCAGCTTGGTCTTGGCGATGCGCTCTTCGATCTCGGCCAGCTCGTCACGGCCGTCCTCGCCCTCGCCGAGTTCCTTCTGAATGGCCTTCATCTGCTCATTCAGATAGTACTCGCGCTGGGTCTTCTCCATCTGCCGCTTGACGCGGTTGCGGATGCGCTTCTCGACCTGGAGCACGCCGATCTCGCCTTCCATGAAGGCGAAGACCTTCTCCAGCCGCTCGCTGACGATCTCGGTCTCGAGCAGTTCCTGCTTCTCAGGAATCTTGAGCGCGAGATGCGAGGCGATCGTGTCGGACAGCTTGGCCGGGTCGTCGATCTGATTGACCGAGACCAGCACTTCCGGCGGGATCTTCTTGTTGAGCTTGATGTATTGCTCGAACTGCGTGACCGCGGTCCGGGCCAGGGCCTCGACCTCGGCCTCGTCGCCGATCTTCTCGGGCAGCAATTCGGCATGGGCCTGGAAGAAGGCCTCGTGTTCGGTGAACTCGACGATGCGCGCGCGGCCACCGCCCTCGACCAGCACCTTCACGGTGCCGTCGGGAAGCTTCAGCAGCTGCAGGACGGTGCCCACAGTGCCGACGGTGTAGATGTCGTCGGTCGTCGGATCATCCTGCGACGCATTTTTCTGCGTGACGAGGAGGATCTGCTTGTCGTCGCGCATCACGTCTTCGAGTGCCCGGACTGACTTCTCGCGACCGACGAACAGCGGCACGATCATATGCGGGAACACGACGATATCGCGCAGAGGAAGCACGGGATAAAGTGCGTTTGAAGGGATCTCAGTCATTATGCCTCGTCATCGATGAGGGCGCAGCCGCGTCGGGCGCGGCGGGCGCCACCCCATTCAGGGGACGTTATCGTGATCACTACGTAGCGAGCAAATCCGCCGGTTCAAGTCATGTGCCAGTTTCCCGGCCCGGCCTCTCATGCGCAGCTGCCTTGTGAGACAGCCCCTTTAATTCGCTAACTTCCTGTCCCTGCTTCGCTTTTACGCTCGGCATAGATCTGCAGCGGCTTCGCCCGGCCCTCAACGACCTCGCGGTTGATAACGATCTCCTCGACGCCGTCATAACCCGGCAGGTCGAACATCGGTTCCAGGAGGATGCTCTCCATGATCGAGCGCAGACCACGCGCGCCGGTCTTGCGCTGGATCGCCTTCTTCGCGATGCCCTTGAGGGCTTCCTCGTTGAAGGTCAGCCGGGTGTCTTCCATCTCGAACAGGCGCTGGTACTGCTTGACGAGAGCGTTCTTCGGCTTCGACAGGATGTCGACAAGCGCCTTCTCGTCGAGATCGTCGAGCGTCGCCACGACCGGCAGGCGACCGACGAATTCCGGGATCAGGCCGAACTTCAGCAAATCCTCGGGCTCGACATCGCGCAGGATTTCACCGGTGGAGCGGTCATCCGGACCCTTCACGTCGGCGCCGAAACCGATCGAGCTGCCCTGGCGGCGCTGACCGATGATCTTCTCCATCCCGGCGAAGGCGCCGCCGCAGATGAAGAGGATGTTGGTGGTGTCGACCTGCAGGAATTCCTGTTGCGGATGCTTGCGCCCGCCCTGCGGCGGCACCGACGCCACGGTGCCTTCCATGATCTTCAGAAGCGCCTGCTGCACGCCCTCGCCCGACACGTCGCGGGTGATCGAGGGGTTGTCGGACTTCCTCGAAATCTTGTCGATCTCGTCGATGTAGATAATCCCGTTCTGCGCCCGCGTCACATCGCCTTCGGCCGCCTGCAGCAGCTTCAGAATGATGTTCTCGACGTCCTCGCCTACATATCCCGCTTCGGTCAGCGTGGTC